>JBAZFO010000012.1 GCA_041653315.1 Candidatus Micrarchaeia archaeon
TTACTGTTAAAAAGGCGGTACTGTTGTTGTTGAATCCGATGCACCACTTACAGGCGGCGGCGTTGGAGACGATGGCGATACGACCAACTCTGAAGAGCAGGGCAAGGTTAGAAATATGTCTGTTACTGTCCACGAAAGAGCACACTCTATGAAGTCTGCCGGTAAAATGTCTGAGCAGTTGACGGCAACAAACATTCGTGAAAAGGCCAAGAAAGACCTCGGTATCTGGCTGTCGGAAGCGATGGAAAAAGACATCGTTACTTCCGCTGCCGGTCTTTACAACGAGAACTCCGGCGGTTCGGCCATTGACACAATCAATGAGTCGTACCCGACATCGAGCCGTATTTTCTACGGCGGTCAGACTGTTGCCGGTGTTATTGCTAACAGCGGCGCGTCTTATGGCACGGATGCTCTTTTGACGGCGGCGGCTGAAGCCGACACTCTTTGCGGCACACTGATTCTTGAGGCCATCAAGAGACGTTGTATGGCTGCTACACCTCGTTTCAGACCTGTTACGGTTTATAACCTTAACAATATGAACCCTGACGATGTACGGTCTGGCAAGAATCTCGGCGAGCCTATTGCCAAGGTTATGATTGTTCTTTTGAACCCATTACAGGTGAAAGCAATCAAACAGGAATCCGGCACAGTAGCTTTCAAGGCTATGGAAGCCGCGGCGAACAGCAGAGGCAATCTCAATCCGATATTCTCTGGTGCGGGCGTGTTCTATTGGGATGGTATGTTGTGCTTTGAGTACGACAGAATCCCAACAAGAACAGGTGCAAACGGCACAACTTTGGCTGAGGGCTTCTTGCTCAACGCCGGAAGAACCGCAACCACTGACGCAGTTGCAAACGGCAGAACGGTAGCAAGAGCATTGTTCCTCGGCGGTCAGGCATTGTCGTTTGCCTGGGCGCAGAAGCCGGAATGGTCGGAAGATATGGTTGATAACAACAAGCCGAAAGTCAAGGTAGATATGCTTTATGGTGTAAAGCGTACGCTGTTCCTTGACCACGGCGCAACTGCTGTCAGCACAGAACAGGACGAGGCGATTTATTGTCTCGATACCGCTGTTCAGGTTGACGCATAACCGTATCTGAAAACAAACTGAAAATTGAACGTAAGGGCGGGTTTTATTGCCCGCCCCTTACCTGAAAAAAAGAAAGAAAAAACAATGAAAAAACTGATTTTCAGCTTGCTTGTTTTACTGATAAGTTCCGGCCTTTCATTTGGTTGGGGTACAAGTAAGGGATACAGTTATCACAAGTTCGAGGTTGTTGATGAGTACGGCAGAACAAGAACTGACGTAAATAGCGTTACAATCCGAACTCCGGCCACGACCAGTGCACAGACCATTTACAAAGGCGATGGCGCACTGGCGATAACACAGCCGATAACTGAAACCTCTACAAATACCACGCTCGACAGAACTACTGGAACTGTTTATTGGTACGGCGGTATAGACGCTTGGGATTTCACTATAACATTGGACGGCGGCTCAATTTATGCCAATCAAGGGCATATGTCGCTTGCGTCTAATCAGAATAGGATTATTTTCCCATCGTACTTTACCGAAGCAAGCTCAACGGATTACAATGACGCGGATACAGCGTCATTTGGAACTGACGGCGATTGGACGATTGGTTCATCGGGTGCGACGTTACAGGTTACTCCTGTTGTCGGCACAGAAGCCACTCCGGTATCTTTTAATATCGGGGCAAATACCGCGGGTGCAGATTTTAAGCTGTTTGGTGCAACGACTGGCAGTTATTGCTTGTGGGATTCGAGTGCAGATTCTCTAATTCTTGCAGGCGCGCCAATTACAGCAACCGGAGCGGCAGTAAATCTTAACGCCTCGTCAAACTTTGCCATAAACTTGGCAACCGGCACATCTACCGGAACAGTAACGGTTGGCGGCACTGGTGTTCAAACCATTGCTATTGGCACAGGCGGCACAGGAGCAAAGACCATTGGTATTGGTGATGGCGCATCAACTGGTACGACTACAATCAAAGGTGGTTCAGGCGGTGTTGCTATTAACGCAAGTAATGGAACTGTCGCCACTAACATTGGCACAGGAACTTCCACTGGCACAGTAACCATAGGAAGTGCTACAACTACGCAAGCAATTGCGGTTAATGCAGGCACAGGCGATTTAGCGTTGACCAGTACGGACGATATTACACTGACCACCAATACGGCGGTTACGGATAACATCGTGATAACAAACACACAGGGAACTGCCGCTACCGCAATATCTTTACAGGCAACCGCAGGTGGTATTGACATCGACGGCGGCTCTGGTGCTGATATCGCAATTACTTCAACTGGAAAATCTGTTGCTATTACGGCAACCGAGGCCGCTTCTGACGCTATCGCTCTTACAGCTACTACAGGTGCGGGCGGTATTACCGCTTCGTCCGGCAGTGGCGGTATCAACTTGAACGCAAGCGTAAATCAGCCGGTTAATATCGGTACTGGTACGTCAAGCGGAACAATTACACTGGGCGGCGGGTCTGGCCTTTTGGCTATTGCCACTTCATCTTGGGATGTAGCAACCGATGGTACTATGACCAATATAGGGGCGATTACCTCTGGCGGTCTATTTACTGGTACAGCCGGAGCAACAATTACTGGTGCAACCACAAACATTAACGCATCAAGTAATTTCGCTACCAATATAAATACCGGTACTTCTACAGGTGCGGTTAATATCGGCAGTTCGACTTCTGGTGCGTTTGCGATTGACACCACATCAACCGTTACTGTAAATGCAGACGCTTCACAAGCCTATACCGTAACAGATACCGTTGCCGGTAATGCCTTTACTTGGGACACAACTGATGGTGGTATGGCTTTCACGGCAGCGGGTGCTGCAAACGGCGATTTTTCTATTTCCGCTGCGGACGATGCAAGTATTACAGTAGCCGATGATTTGACGCTAAATGGCGGCTCTGCCGGTTCGATTATCAATCTTGGTACAAACACGCAGGGTAATGCCATAAATATCGGCTCAAACGATACTACGGCTGATACGATTACGGTTGGCTCTGCCAAAGACACAACTGCCGTAGCGGGCATCGCAGTAACCGTTGGAAGTACAGGGACGACATCCGCGACTACGCTTCAATCTGGCACAGGGGACGTTTCGATAACGTCAACAGACGCTATTACAATGACCTCTGCCGGTGCTTTCAATATCGGAGCTAATGCGGTTGCTCAAACAATTACCGTTGGTAATGAAACTGACGCAAGTTCGCTTGCACTGAAAGCAGGTACTGGCAATATCACAATAGACGGTGTTGCCGCTACTACCATTACCATCGGCGATGCCGCACAGACAGGCACAATGAAGTTTGGCGAATCCACAGCGGCGGTACAGGTTGACCTTGCCACTGGGAATAGCAATAAGACGGTTAATCTTGGCACTGGCACAGGTGTAAGTTCAATCAATATCGGAACTGGTGGTACTGGCGCAAAAACTATCACAATCGGCGACGCTGCTTCAACCGGCACAACTAATATCAAGGCCGGTTCGGGTGGTATAAATATCACCGGCTCTGTTATCAGAACTGACCAGCAGTACGTCCAGACCGTAAGCTATTGCAAAGTCGGAGCGACTGCCGGTTGGGTAGTTCCAGCCGCGGCAGATGGCGCACACCTTGCCACGCTGCCTCAATCACAGACGGCCTCAACACTGGTAATTCCGATTACAATACCCCTAAAAGTCGGGTACACAATTACCGGCTGGACAATCAATGGGCAGATAGACAGTGCTGGCAATGCGGCAACTCTTGACGCAAGACTTTATAAGCATACAGAAGCAGAAGCGGGATTCACTAATGCCGCAATCGGCTCTGGTATGACGCAACTTTCAAAAACTGCTGACTATAAAGTAGTTGAGGGCGAAGCATCGCTCTCTGAAGTTGTCGCGGCTGACGAATCTTACTATCTCCTTGTTACGGGCACAACAGCGGCTACCACTGATATTGAAATTGCAAGCATCACGGTTTCCGTTTCAGAGATTTAATTTAATAAAGGGCGGTATTAAACTGCCGCCCTACTTTTTAAAAGGCGATTTATGGGCGTTTTAAAAGCAGACATTCTGACATTCGTAAATAACGTATTACGAGAAGCGTTTACGGGTACGCAATTAGACGAGGAAATAAAAACTTGCCTGGCTGATTTGTCAAAAGCAAATCTGTTGGTAGGTACTGCGACTAATGTGCTTACTGTCGGCGATGTTTCCGTTGCTTTGCCCACAGATTTTAAGCAGGAAGTGTCTATTGTTCCAAGTCTTGCCGACGTGAATTATTCACCATTAAAACCATTTCCGGGCGGATTCACTAAATTGCAGGACGCTATGACCGGCACACCAACCGGACTGCCGGAGTATTACACGATTTTCAATAAAACAATGTATCTGTACCCGGCTGCGAGTTCGGCTTATACGCTGACCACTTCATATTATAAGCATCACGCAAAGACAGTGGACGCTATTACGTTTGGCGATGATTTTTCAAACGCAATAAATTTTGGTTCGGCTTATTACGCCGCGTTGTTCCGAAAAAAATCAAGCTATATCGAAATATGGCGACCAATTTACGAAGAAGAAAAGGCTAAAATGATAGCCCTTACGCCAACTCAACCACATATTATCAGAGGTTTAATATGAAAAAGAAAATTTCAATAATTGCAATACTGGCTCTAATCACAGTTTCGTTTTGCTTGGGGTGGACGACTTATAATACTTCCACGCCAGCCAATTCCGACGACCCGCGAGAAGCTGCGCTAAGAATGAGAGAAATCAAAGCGGCTAATCAGGAACGGCAGGATATTGACCATTACTGGCCTCTTACCAGTACGCAGGTGAGCGATGTCAATGTAGGTGAACATCGAAAAATTACAATTCGAGATGTCAATTCCACTGATATTGCGGCATTTACTACTGGCAAGGCGTATCTTTACAGGTATGGTGATGAATTACATTACAAGGATTCTTATGGCCTTTGGTACAATGAAACGCAGATAACGAGACAAGGGTATGTAAATCTTGACGATGCCATTGTAAGCAGCAACGTATATATTAAGGCTAAAAACGCTGCCGGGAATGGTGAAGTTGATTTAATAAAAGGAAACGCTTCTGGTGTTGCTGTTTTACCGAATGGTTCAGAGATGGATTCCTCCGCTGCACCGACCGCAGACGCTGATATTGCCAACAAGAAGTATGTCGATGACCAGAGAACGGCATCGGCGAAAGATGGATACGCCCCGACGACTTACACGGGTGGAGAAAGCGTTACATTTCCAAATGGGATGATATTAAAAAGTGGAAGTTTTACTCATACGTCATCAAGCACAAAAGCTGTAAGTTTCGATGTGGCTTTTTCGGCAGGATGTGTGCCAAAAGTAATGGTAATGCCATACTGCACGGATGAAGACGATATGTACACAGTACACTTAGTTGGTCTTCCTACGAGGACGGGTTTTTCAGTTTATTTCGGAGGTGCGGAATCTTCCTTAGCCGGAGCGCAGTGGTTTGCAATAGGATATTAAATGGCAGATTTTTCAATAACAAGCCCAAAAGCCGGACGTTTCGAGGGAATACCCAGTATTCTCCTTTCCGATGTCTATGTAGCCACAGACTCCGCAAATATCAGGGAGCAGAACGGCGAATACCGCAAATTAAAAGGGCGGGCGTACGAGTTTTACGACAAGAATTATGCACCTATCGTAACGCCGGTTTTGATTTATGCGATAACGGCAATAAGCGAAGCTGACCATAAATTCACAATCGCCGGTGAAAACAAAACCGATATAGAGGCGGAAATAATAGACAGTGAATTGAGAGTGAACGGCTCTACCGACCAAGACAATGACCAGATTTATACGGTGGTTTCAATTACCGAAAATGGCGGTAATACTGAAATAGTCGTTACCGAAGACATAGTCAACGAGTCGGTTGCTGCTAAAGGCAATTTGTTTGTCGGTGCGACACCGGTAATGAAATATCACTACTATAAAAAACCATCGACAAAAACAGAATCTCTTTTTGTTGCAACGGCATATCATATATGGCTTTGGAATAATTCAGCAAAAACTTTAGAAGTAAAATTCACTTGCGATACTCCGGCATCTGTAAAAAGCTGGCAGATTGTAACACATAGCGACTTTAACGTATATGCGACAAACAATGTTGATTTGGTTCAAATGTTGGTTGGAGAGAATTTGCCTACGGCAGGTTTTGACGATTTAGGCGGTGATGAGGGAATACCCATTGACGGTACTCTTGACGGCGAAGGGAAAGCAGTCAATTTTATTGTAAAAGCTAAAATCATAATCAGCTATCAATCATACCTCTTTTTGGGGTACGTTACTTATAATTCAAACGATGTTTTTAATAACCGCATTCACTGGTCAAGCCGAGCAAGTGCTTTCTGGGACGACAGCGGCGATGGCGATTGGAACATAAACGGTTCGGGCGATGCGGGATTAAAAGATTTCACTAATGATTCTGATGTTCTTACCGGATTCGGCAAGTGGAATGACTATATGGTTGTGTTCAAACAGAATACACACCATACCGGCTGGCTCGTAACCGATGAGACTGTATTCAACTGGCGGGAAGAAGATTTAAAAGTAGGTGCTATTGGTGCTGATTCTATCGTAAATGACAAACAGGGACGGCTTTACTGGTTCGCCTCTGATTTTTCTATAAGAGAGATTAGGACTCAATCCGAAATATCTATACCGATAAAAGATACGCTTGTCAACATTGCCACTGGCTCTGACGCTAATGCGGAAAATTACGCAGAGTACATTCAAGCGGCTTACATACCGGAGTACAGGTCTGTTTATTTTGCTATTCCTTATGGCGTTACGACCACAAATAATAAGGTTGTAGAGTTTAACACCGACACCGGAAACTTCTTTGTCTATGATATGGCGGTTAGTGCTTTCGGGCATTATACCCGACAGGTTCAATATACTTACGATACTCTGCCTTACTCCACTTATGACGAATGGGGATTGGCCTGGTTGATGTACGATATTAACCGTAATAGCGTCGGTTATGCTTATATTCTTGCTTCTGATTACAGTGGTAATACTTTCGCACTTCATCAATCAACTAAAGACGTAGGTGAAGCGTTCAATGGCACGCTGGTTTTCAACACCACTCTTTCGCAACCAAAAAACTTACCATACAGAAAGCGGGTAAATAACGGTGCGACATTTATTTTCAACAGAAAAATCACTGGAACTGTAACAATTTATATTCAGCCTGATACAAAAAAAGACTGGACTACGCTTGGAACGGTATCGCTTGTTGACGCAACCGAGCCTGATATGGTTTCTGTTCATCTGCCTTTTGATACTGCTTTTAAGACCGCGAAATTCAAACTCGAAAGCCCTGATGATATGGAATTTGTCGGCGCGTTATTTACTGATTTCCAGGTCGAGGACGAGAGATGAGCAAATTGCCTAAAAATCTTCCGTTCAATGAACTGCAACTCGACAGTATTCAGAATACGGCTGATATGAAACGCTGGCTCAAAACTTTCATAAGTGATTTCAGAAAACTTTATGAAGTTATTTACAACGAAATTGAAAATGATGGCCGGAAACACAGAACGGTTTCGGCAGACCCGACAGGAACGGCAACTTATGGCCTGCTCGGCGAGATAGTTTTTTTTAATAATAAATTTTACGGCAAAACAGTCGCAACCGGAAACGATACGGATTGGAGTTTGCTTAATTGAATATCATAAATGCAAATAACCTGAAATTCAAACCGGCATTATTGAATTTGCTCAAGAAAATGCCAAACAAGGTAAAAGATTATCCTGTCGAAGATTATGCAAATTGGCTCGACAAAAATCTTGGTAACGAAAACTTTGGGGTATGGTTTGCTTTTCATCAGATACCAGTTGGTTTAATTACCTGTGAAATAATAGATACGAAGAACGATAAATATGTCTTTGTATCTTTTTGGTATGTTCTGGAATCTATAAAAAACGAAGATGTTGCGGGCGACCTTTTTAGACACGTTGAAGAATGGGCAAAATCAAAAGATATTCATAGGATAGTCGGCGAAACAATACGATTATCAGGCGTTAGGGCTTTTATGAAAAAATATAATATCAAAGTTGAAAAAATAATTCTCTCTAAGGAGATATGATATGGGTTCTTTATTTAGTGGTGGTCAGGCAAAAACTCAAATTTACGAGCCAGATTCAAGTGCAGATTCAAGAAAAGAATTACTAAAGAGAGGTACTGTACTTTCGTCTGATATGCCGTTGCAGGGCGTTGCGGATTTGACACCTCTCGAACAGTACATACAACAGATAACGCAAAACTATGTAAAATCTTCGCAGCCCAACACCTACCAAAACGCAATAGACCTTGCCTCAAAAACCGCAAACGAATCTACGGATATTATGTCATTGCCGGAAGTCCAGGGCTTGATGAGCCAGATACAGGAAGCGGGCAGCAAGGAATCAAATAGACTTGGCAGGACATTGCAATTAACCGGCGGAGCGGGTACGTCAAAAGGCAGAAACGTACTCGGCCAAAACGTAACTAATATGCAAAACCAGATGGCATCTTCAATGTCTAATTTTCTTAATGCCGAAAGGGCAAGAAAATTACAGGCTACCGGCTTGATGTCTGATTTACAAAACGCACAATCTTCGGATTTGTTACAGAAAATACAAACCGGAAGTGCCGTTGGTTCACTGCCGCGTCAAATGCAACAGCAACAACTTAACTCATTATATGGTCAACAGATGATGCCTTGGACGCAACAGGCAAGCATATTGCAGTCTTTATTGTCCAATCCGCAGGTATTGGGGCAAAGTGGCGCAAGTCAAAGTGGGTTTAGCCAGATGCTACCCTTAATTGGCCCGATGATGAATATGTTTGGGCCAATGTTAGCGGGGGCTGGCGGTGGTGCTGGAGCCGCAAGTGGAGCAGGCGGATTATTTGGCGGTGGCGCGGCGGCAGGAGCGGGGGCAGGGACAGCTGGTGCAATGTCTCTTGAGGGGCCGAGTATGTTTGCGGGAATGTTTTAATAGATAGGAATAAATTATGATAACTACAATGGGCGGTAATGGCGATGTGCCGACAGGGATTATGAGTCCTATTTCGATAATCCTGCAAGGCGGATTAAATCTTGACCCCTTTTCGATAATTGGCGGACTTGGTGTTTTTGGCGGATTGAACGGCGGCCCCGGAATGATTGAGGGCTTATTTGATGAAGATGTGCCTGCGGTTGGAATAAATGGACTACTTTCGGGTCTTGGTCTTAGTGGGAAATTGGGCGAAATAGGCGACAGGGCTGGTTTTGGTTCACCTAAAAATGATTTAATTCGGGCTGCTCCAATCGCTGGCTCAATTATGGGCAATATGTTTGCTCCGGGTATTGGCGGGCCGATAGGCTCTGCCGCCGGTTCTGCTGGCGCGGCAATGATGCTTGGAAACATAGGCACTGACAAGCCGGGGTATTGGGATAATTACGTTAATGGTGTTGGAAACATAGAATATATAAGCTAAAGGGTTTTGTGATGATTACAACTATTAAAGGCGGCTACGGGGCTCAAGGGAAATATGGCGGTTCAATTCAGTCTATGGCCACGATTTTTAATCAGTTAGGCCAACTTGAACAAACGCGGCGACAGAATCAGCAGATAAATGATTTTCTTGATTTGACATCAAAAGGTATCGACCCGCAAACCGCCTTGATTCAAATAGCCCAAAAAGGCACTCAATACAGTGGTGGATTAGGCGGAATGTTCCAAAAGTTTTCTGGTGGAGCTGGTATGTTGCCTGCTCAACAAAGCATTCTTGCTCCACTCGTCGCAAAAGCTGTAATTGAAAACGCTTACGGCCAGACACGGCAGAGAAGTAATAAGTTTGAAACTTTCGTTGGCGAAGATGGCAAAACCCATAAAGGCGTATTCGACAATGAGGGGAATATGATAAAAGATATGGGTATTGCACCATCGCCAAGCAGTATGACGGGTAAGAGCGATGACGAAAAACTACTTGATTTTTATGATGCGCGAATTAAAGGCATTAGTACGTATGACAAGACTAAATCAAATAAAGCCAAACTTGATTTTTATACAAAAAAGAGGGACGGCTTACTGGCCAAACAAGAGACCGCATTGGGCGGAGAAAAATTCCAAACATTAGTAGATGGTTCTATTGGTAAGAAAGTACAAGAAGCACAGGACATTATCAGTGATGTTGAGGATACTGATATTGAGGCCGCGGCAAAGGGCGGTGGAATGAAAAAGGGTATGCAGGACACCGAAAACCTAAACGACCCGAACGCCGTTATCAATGACGCATATACTTCTGGTGTTATCAATGACGATGATTTGGCCGTAATAAGCCAAGTCTTGAAACAAGACCCTGCAAAAATAAAAGATATTCTTGCGATGATTAAGCAGAAAAAGGAGAAGTCTGTTGGCAAGTGATTTCACAAAACTACTTTCCCCGGATAACAATACGGCTGTTATTGAGCGTCCAAACCAAAGCAAGAGCGATTTCACTAAATTGCTTACCACTGACAAGGTTGCTGTTTCGGAACAGCCCAAAAGCGATTTTACGAAGCTCTTGCAACCAAAACAGCCCTCTATCATCGAAACCGGCACACCGGAACAGCCTATAAATATCGCGGCACAGTACAGGGATATGCTCGACCCGAATACCGGCAAGGATTCTGTTTTCGTCGGCGCAAATACTGACGACCCTGTTAAAAAAGCTAAATTGCCGGACAGTATTTTCAAGATAGAATCTCCTGCCGGAACGCTTTACACAACAAATAAAGCAAAGGCAGAGGCTTATAAAGCCGACCAGACAGACGAGAACAGGGCAAAGATTCTCGGATATAACGAGCCAAAGAGCGAAATTCTTAACTCCGGCAAAGAGCCGCAAGCCGTTGTTGTCAAAGACGCAGACGGTTATCGAATTGCCGAAGAACTTACCACCGACCCGAACACGGTTATCGCAAAGTACAAGAAGCAGGGATACAAAAACATAGCCATTGAATCCCCGATGCAGACTCAAATCAATAGGGCTCTGCCTGCCGACCCGCAAAGCGGAATGACGCAGGGTTTCCAGGGTATTCAGCCGCAGACAGCGGGATTAGAGCCAAGCAAACTTGAAAAACTTACGCAGTTGCCCGGCAAGCCATTAGTCGCCGCCGCTGAATCCGTTAAGAAAAATATGCCCTCTTTATCAGAGTGGAAAGCAATCGTAGCAAATCCGACATTCAAGGGCTATACACCAGAAGAATATAAAGGCGGTTTCCTAAAAGAAGTAAACGACAGGGCGTTTGTCGCAGCCACAAAAGTTATACCTTTTGCCAAACTTATGCAAAAAGCAATGTTGGCCGGCAAACCGGACGAAGTTAAAAAAGCATATCAGTCGCAGTTAGAAAATATGCCAAAAGAGTTTACCGGCGTTGGAAGCATAACAGTTCCCTTAACAGCAGACCTTGTGAAATTAGCCGTTGATTGGAAGTATCTATATCCGGCGTATTTCAAAGTTGCCGGGCTAAGTAATGAGGCCATCGCCTCAATACCAGCATTTAAAAAAGCCGGGCAGATTATCGAAAACTCTGGCGGTATTAAGGCTATTGCCGACAAATTCCCGCGAATCTATCAGGGCGTAAAAAATGCCATTGGCGCAAGCATTGCAGGTTTTGAAGTCGGTGCGGGCGTTCAGGCGGTTGAGGGTACAGGGCAAGGCACGTCTTATGGCCAGCAGGCAAAGGATATTGCGGCATCAGGCGGTAAAATGGCCGCTCTTGCCGGATTGTTCAGCGGTGCAGGCAGTATTGACGCACGATTGAAACTACGAGCCGATAAACAAGCGATGATAAAGCGATTAGACACGCAAATACGGCAAACAGTAGCAGAGATACCATCCGCACCGGGAAGCGCGGCGGTAGTTCGCTCGGTAGAAAGCCTTAAAAATGCAGGATTAAAACGCATTGACGAGATTATTGCGGCTCACGAATCCGACATAACCGGTTTTAGAAAAGGCAATTTATATCCGAATGTTGCCAATGCAGAATTGGCAAAAACCAAACCGGCACAAGAAATTCAAAGATTTTTACAGTATGGTTATGAGCCGACGCGCAAGATTGATTTCAAAGCACCCGAACCATTAAAGTCTGGAATGGGCGTTCGCAAACCAACAGAAGTATTGGCGAACGAGCCTGCCACCAGAGTGGGCGAGATTGCACAGGCGATTACAAGACCAGTAGAGACTGTTAAAGGGGCGATTAAGGGCGTAAGAGAAAGCATTAAGCCCCAGTCGGCGGCAGAAATAACCAAACAGATACAGGCCGAAGCAATTAAAGCTCCTATGGGTTCTATTCGGGCAGTTAAAAACTCTAATGGCAAATATGAAGTCAAGATGGGAAGTAACGCACCGGACAATCCTTTTACCAATGAAAGTTTTATTGGTGAATTTGATACCGCACAGATTGCCCGAAGCTCATATAATGCTTGGTTCAATAAGCAACAACAGCAAAAAACCAAAGCACCTATTTCCGAACAGACCGCCGTTATTGAGCCAAAAACAGCCGCGCCGGTTGAAGTAGTAAAACCTGCGGAAAAGATGTCTGAAATTATTCCAGATGAAATTGCTAAACCTATAACAAACAAAGGTTTAAGCCCTGAAATTATAGAAAAAACATCAGAAAAAGAATCAGCCATTTTAAAAACAGACCAATTCCCCATAGAAGAAGTGTCTATTGAGAACATCTTGCTTTCTAAAGACGTACCAAACTTTAAGGAAGGTGCAAATAAAAATACTGGCGTTGTTCAGGGCGAGGAATTGCAGGGCAAGTACAATCGGCTCGGTACTGCCCCTATTTTGGTCTGGCAACGAGAAAACGGCGATATGGAAGTTATTACCGGCAGGCACAGGCTCGACCTTGCCAGAAGAACCGGCGAAAAGACCATACCGGCACAGATAGTCAAGGAAGCGGACGGTTTCGATAAAGCAATGGCCTTGACATCGGACGCAGAAAGTAATATAAGAGATGGACAGGGAAAGGTTAGGGATTATGCCCAATACTTCAAAAACACCGAAATTGACGAAGGAACAGCAAGAGAGAGAGGACTATTATCGCGCGCTAAGGGAAAGGCCGGCTTCATCATTGGAAAAAGTGCGGTCGATGATGTCTTTGCCAGATTCCTCGGCGGAAAACTCACAGAAGCCAAAGCCGAAGCAATAGCCGTAGGCGCACCGAAAAACGAATCTGTTCAATTAGCGGCGGCGGCAGAAGCGGAAAATATGTCTGCCGATGAACTTGAACAGTACACCAGAATTCTCGCAAGAACTAAACCGTCAGACAACGTAAAGGCTAAGCAGGGCAATCTTTTTGGTTTTGACGACTCTGCAATCAATGAAGCCAAAGCCGTAAGCAAAGAAGTCTCCAAAGAATCTAACTTAATAAAAGACCGTATTTTGGCAGTAAAAGGCGCGTTGCGAAGGCCGGAAGTTGCCAAAAAAATGGGATTAGAATTTTCCGATGAAGCACATATTAGGGCAGAAGTTAAGAAGTTGGAAGATAGATTAGAGGCGTTGAGACATACCTCGACTACCCCTGAACTTTATGCGGAAATGAAACAACGATCAGGTCTATCCCCCGAAACAGCAGAAAAACAGGCTGCCCGTGATAACATAGCCCCTCAAAACACAGCCGAAGCGGGAATTACAAAACCAGAAACCATCAACAGAGATTATAAAATTATCAAAGAAAAACTTGGCGAAAAAAAAGCACAAAATTACTTTTCGCAAGTTTACAAACTTGTTAATCCTAATCAAAATGAAATTGCTGAATATAGGACAAATGGTATTGTTGTAAAAGAGGGCGACAAATATTTATTCAAAGCAATCGCGGGCGAAGGCACAAAAGCATCGCCTTATCGTTTATCCGATTGGAAACCGCAAGACGTTACATCCTCTTTTAACCAGCCCGCCCCCGAAGATGGGGGTGCGAAAACACAAAAACCACCAATTAGTGGTAAGGCCAGAATAGTAAAAAGCAAATCTGGCATTGAAACGATTCCCATTGCAAAGGCCAAAGGCTCTTTGTCTGATGATGTGTCAGATTGGCTCGACAAAGGCCATACGATTACCGAATCAGACTTTTTCAAATTAGCCGATGCCGCTTATGGCGGTACGAGAGCCGAGGGCAAATATCAAATATCGGACGCTTACGATGAACTTGAGCTCGGCGTAAATAAACACCTCAAAGGCAAAACCGACCCGACCGTTAAAACCGCAAAAGATGCTGTTGTTGAGGCCGGAAAAGCAAGGGCAATTCTCGATAAAATCCCTGTTCAGAAAAACCGTTCAGGCGAAAAAGATACAATGCAACAGTTCTCTACTCCGCCGGATTACGCTTATGCAATTAGCTGGCTGGCTAATATAAATGAAAATGACATTGTTTTAGAGCCGTCTGCCGGTACTGGCTCAATAGCTGTTCACGCTGTCAATGCGAAACCCGCCAAAGTTATTGGAAACGAATTATCTGTCCGCCGGGCAGAACTGCTTAAGGAAATTGGTGTTGACGAAGTTCGCACGGAAGATGCAGAGCAGATACATAATATCTTTGAAGAAAAGCCGTCTGTCGTTCTTATGAATCCGCCGTTTTCAAGAGCTGCAAGCCGAATGGGTAATGAGAAAGTTCTCGGCACAGACTTGCGACATATTGACGCGGCATTGAAATTATTGCAGGACAAAGGCCGTCTTGTGGCGATTATGGGCAGGCCGCTACACGAAGCAAAAGGCGAAAATAAATCGTTTATTGTCTGGCTAAACGGCATAAAAGCCAAATATGATGTCAAGGCCAATATCTACGTAAATCGTGATATTTACAAGAAATACGGCACATCATTTCCGACAAGAGTTCTCGTAATAGATAAAGTCAGAGCCAAAGAACGCAAAATAATCGGCGGTACTGTTGACAGTATCGACCAACTATTATATACTTTAGATGGAGTTCGCAATGAACGTCAAAGACCTAAACAAGTCGAAACTAAATCAGGTTTGCAAAAACCTGCTGATACAGGAGAAGCAGGAAGCCAGCCCGGAGACATTATACAATCTTCAGTTGACATTATGGGGGCTGGAAAACTTAGACCTCAAGGGAGCGTGGAGCAACGTACAACAGGAACTTCTCGACCAAGCCGAAGCAATGTTAAGCTGGAATCCGCAGAAAGTAAATCGGACATTGGAGCAGGGGACGTTGCCGGACGACGAGACGGCTTGGGACAAGGAACTGCTGGACAGCAAGGACAGTCAACGGGTAGCAATAGAGCTAATAGACAATCTGTACAGTTATCTGAAAACAATCAGGCCGGAATTAAGCCAGACTCAAGCGTAGATGTTGTTCGCATAGAACGCCGCGATAGCCAAAAAAACAAATCTAATAAAAAGCTCACAGACAATGTTTTTGAATCTTATAAGCCCACCAAAGTCTATATGCCGGGCAGTAAATCCCACCCAGCCTCATTGGTCGAATCGGCTGCGATGGCGGCAGTTCAATCGCCGGATATGAATTACGAGCTAAAAATCCCTAAGGTGATTGTCGCCAAAGGATTGCTGTCTGATATACAATTAGAAGCTATTGCTTATGTCGGTCAGGCTCATAGTCAAACATTGCCGGAAGATACGGGCGGCGTAGTATATCGCAAGGGCTTTATGATAGGCGATGGTACTGGCGTGGGCAAAGGCCGCGAAATAGCCGGTACAATTCTTGATAACTGGCAACACGGAAGACGCAAAGTTGTTTGGTTATCAGAAAATCAAAAGTTGTTCAATGACGCTATGCGGGATTGGGTTGCTCTCGGACAAGACAAGGCCACTATTTTTAACTTCAACAAGATTAAGGCCGGTGCGCCAATACAGGCAAAACAAGGGGTTTTGTACTCCACATACGATACTCTGAAATCAAAGAGCAAGGACAAAGACGCTAAGAGCCGGTTAGAGCAGGTCATTGATTGGCTTGGTGCTGATTTTGACGGCCTGATTGTCTTTGACGAATCTCACAATATGTCCAATGCTACGCCGAAAAAAGGCTCTGCCGGTACTACAAAACCATCTAACAAAGCACTGGCGGGCGTGGACTTGCAAAAGAAACTGCCTAATGCCAGAGTTCTTTATGTTTCTGCGACAGCGGCAACAGAGGTTGATAATCTTGTATATGCTGACAGGCTTGGTCTATGGGGTGCGGGAACGCCATTTGCCAATAAATTCGATTTTATAAACAAAATATCAGAGGGCGGAGTTGCTACGATGGAATTAGTCGCCAGAGATATGAAAGCTCTGGGATTATATGTAGCCCGCAACTTGTCTTTCAATGACGGTACAAAAGAGGGAACGGTTGAGTACAAGAGGCTTGAACACGTTTTAACACCAGAGCAGAGAAAGGTATATAATAAATTAGCTGATGCGTGGCAGGTAGTTCTTAACAATATCAATGAAGCGTTAAAGGTTACTGCTGGCAGTTATTCAAGAGACGGCGAACCAAAGATAAACAAAGACGCAAAACGCTCTGCGATGAGCCTGTTTTGGTCTGCTCATCAGAGATTTTTCAATCAGATTATAACGGCAATGCAAGCACCATCAATGGTCAATGCCATTGAAAAAGACCTTGCGAATAATGAGTCTGTCGTAATTCAATTAACCAATACATTTGAAGCTGCACAGGAAAGAGCTTTGTCGCAGCGAGACACATCAGACGAAGATGGTCTTGACGATTTCGATATTACGCCGCGTGATATGATAATGCAGTTAATCGAACGCTCATTCCCGACCGCCCAATACGAAGAATATGTTGATGAAAATGGCAATAAGAGTTCGAGAATTGTAAAAGACTCCAAAGGCAACACCATCCAAAACAAAGAAGCAGTTGCTATGCGGGAACGCCTGCTTGACCAGTTAGGAAGTATTGTCGTACCGGAGTCGCCGCTTGATATGATTATAAACCATTTCGGAATCGACAAGGTTGCCGAAGTAACAGGCCGCAAGAGACGAGTTGTATTCAAGAGGCAGGAAAACGGCGAGATGAAAAAGGTTATTGATAAACGTCCGCCCGCATCATCTAACCCTGCTGAAATAGCCCGATTTATGAATGGACAGAAACGGATACTCATATTCAGCGAGGCTGGTGGAACTGGCGCAAGCTATCACGCCGACAGAATAGCTAAAAACAAACAGCATCGCTCACATTATCTATTTCAGGCAGGGTGGCGGGCTGACAAGGCTGTACAAGGGCTTGGTAGAACGCACAGGTCTAATCAGGTCAACGCGCCGACATACACACTGGTTACTACCGATTTGAAAGGCCAAAAGCGATTTATTAGCACTATCGCAAGGCGGCTCGACCAATTAGGGGCATTGACTAAAGGAGAGAGAAAAGCTGGCTCAACCGGCATATTCTCCGCAGCGGATAATTTAGAGAGTATCGAAGCTCACGAGGCTATGCGTACTTTTTTCAGTGAACTGGCAAGAAACCAGATTGAAGATTTGGACGTTGCTACGTTCCAGAAACAAACCGGCTTGAAGTTGGTTGACGAACAAGGCAATTTATTACAGACATTACCGCCAATCCGACAATTCCTTAACCGGCTATTATCTTTGAATATCGACTACCAGAACAAGGTTTTTGATGAATTTGAAAGCAGATTGCAACATAAGGTCGAACAGGCGATTGCCGAGGGTACGCTTGACCAGGGCATTGAAAATTATCGTGCTGATAAAATTGAGACAATAGAACAAAAAACTATTTATAAGCACCCGCAAAGCGGCTCGGAAACACAGTATGTCAAGTTGAAAATTGGCAGGAAAATTGAGCCTATCACTTGGAGCGTTATCCAGAAAAGAAAAGTGAAGTCTTTTGTTCAATCGAGTAAAGGTAAGTTATACGCTGTTATTGACACCCACGCCCGCACAGAGTCAACGACAGGCCGCATAATAGGCCAATACAGGCTTATCGACCAATCCATCTCTCGGTTCATTGACAAAGACAATATAGATTATGACCGCCACGATAATTGGAAAACCATTGACAAAGCAAAAGCTGAAAACCTTTGGAATAATGCCGTTGATGATTTGCCGAAAATGCGGGAACACGAAGAACATCTAATTACCGGCTTGATTCTGCCGATATGGGACAGGCTTAATGGCAAGGCTCGTGTATATCGCATATTAACCGATGACGGCGAACTGCTTGTCGGCAGGATTATACCGGCAAGCGAAATACAACGGACATTGCAAAATCTCGGCGCAACATCCGAAGCACCCGAAATGTCCCCCAATAAAGCAGTAAAAGGTCTTTTGGGCGGCGACTTTACTATTGACCTTGTCAATGGGTGGCGTATCAAAAGTGCTGTTGTCGGCGGCGAAAAACGTATTGAACTCACCGGATCTGATTTTCAAAATGATATTGAACTTGGCAAAATCGGAGTTTTCAAAGAACGTATTGCTTACAAAACTCGTTATTTCATACCCACTGCCGATACGGAAACCTACGAAGAAGTCGTTAAGAGGTGGCCGATATCGAACATAGACTATGCAAGCAGTAGAGACACAGGTTTCCAATCTGACCCACAAATAGACGTTGACCCGACTGGCGAGGGCGGTTTTGTTATTGTTCCGGGCGGACGCGGGGAACGCGGCAAAACTCAAAAGAACTGGCTCGATACAGACAAGGTTAAATCGCCTGATGCTGAAATAGAAGATTTCTTTGGCAGGACACTTCGCCCGCCATACGTTAAAAAGGCCAGTAGTTTAATTGAGAAAGCCTCTGCGTATTTCAGAGAAAGATTTGTTTTTGCTCATCACGCGCCACAAACACCGGAAACGGCTTATATCCGCGATTTAATACGGACAATGCCGGAAGAACGCCGGTATGCCTTTGAAAAGGCTGTAAAAGATATAATCGCCATATTAGACGGCGACGGAACGGTACAGGCTCTTGACAGTGCCGGTCTTGACTTGTTAAGGCGTAAAGTGTTTGTTCAGGATATTCTGCACGAAGCGGAAATATCACGCTCGGTATCAGGCAATTTAAAAATTGAACAGTTGCAGGCAGAGGACGCAAGGCTTGATGAACTGATAGCAAAAGTACCATCGGTTAAAAAGGCTTATGAAGCACGTCAAAAATTATGGGAAAACGTTAGCAAAGACCTGCTCGATAGAGGTGTACTTGGCGAAGAAGAAGCCGCGAACAGGGCTTATGTCCGCCATTTCGTTCTCGACCTTGCAGAGAAAAACAGGCCGACAGGCTTTAAGAAAAAGAAACTATCAGACCCATATCGCTCATATTCCAAACACCGAAAAGGTTCTGTAAAAGACATTTCTACCGATTACCTATCTGTTGAAGTAAAAGCCCTGGGCGAAATATATGCTGATAATGTCGTTGAAGATGTTGCCAATAAGATAGGCGAAAAAGAGGATAAGCGAAAAGCATATACATCAGCGGCAAAGGCTGTTAATTTCCGTAATTTAGTGGGCGGACAGGAAAACGTTAAGCGAATAATGCAGATTAGAGCCAAATTACAGGAAACTACCGGTTCGCAAGATTCTGATATTTTAGAGCAACGCAAAGAATTGATTGCGGAACTTACAGACCTTGACCCGACATATCCGTACCGTAAGAGAATTGCTATGCACCTTTCAAAGCTGAAAAAGAAAGGCACATACAACGAACTGGAAGACGATACAAGCGGCTTGTTCAAAGAACTTGCTCGATTGGCCGCAGAAGAATCTAAATCGCCGTTAGGATTGGCCGCAAGGGGCGTATTCAAGGCTATGGCCGAGCGAGATAAAATGATACGCGATACGCTCGGCAAGGAATATCTCACGCCAGAAAAACTGGCTATGAAAGACGGCTATGTTGAATGGTTTTACAAGAGGCCGAACGTATTTTATCGGGCGCAAACTCTGAACGAATCACAGATAGCGGCTTTTGTTGAAAACTCCGCAGAAGAAGTCGGAGATATGTTGCATATTCCTAAATCAAAACTTCGCGCCGCTCTTGTGCTTGGCAGACGCAAGGGAATGATAATACCGGATTGGCTGGCCGCACAGCTTGACGACCTGCCGGTAAATAAGAGAAGTGGTTATGTAACGCGGTCTTTCACTACTCCGTTTATTCAGTTTTGGAAGCGATGGATTTTAAGAGTAAATCCAATCAGGTATAATTTCCGCAACCAGTTAGGTGATACTGAACGCCTTAATGCGTCCGGCCAGACCAGCCGAATCAAGAACATACCACAGGCATTAAAAATGCTAATAACCAAAGAGGGTGAACTTTATACCCTTGCAAAGCAATTCGGCGTAATCAATTCGGTTTTTTGGCACGAAATGAACGATGTTTCTAAATTGCCGGAATTTGAAAAATTCAAGAATATCAGTTATCAGAAGAATTTTAAACAAGCAATCGCATCGTTGTTCACCTTGCCGGTCAAGACAATATCAAGAGTTGGCAGTATCGAGCAAACCCTTACGCAAATGCGGGAAGATGTTTTGAGATTGGCTGTATTCATCGGCAATTATGAAGACTTGAAAGCCGGAAAACCCGCTCGTCATTGGGCAGGTCAAGTGGCCGACATTGAAGCTATTGCAAAAGAAGAACCCGCCAGGGCTGCGGCGAAAATATCAAGAGAAACGCTCGGCGACTATGGCTTATTTACGCCTTTTGAAAATGATGTTTTGCGTCAAGGCATTTTGCCTTTTTATTCCTGGATAAAGTTAAATACCACTTTCTGGCCGAGGGTCTTGAAAAATGCCGCTAAAGAGGGTACTGCCGGCAGAAACATTGCGGCGGGTGCGTCCATAGCGGGATTAAATATCTCCAAATGGCTCATTCGTGCTTTATGGGCTTATGCAGCGGCCTATCTTTGGAATCACCGAGACGATGAAGCCAGTAAAAAAGAAGAAACCCTGCCATTCTGGTTAAGGGCTATACCTCACGTCAATATCGGGAAAGTAACTCTTTGGGGACAAACCGCATTGAGCGACTTTATGGAATGGTTCGGTATGGACGAACTGGCCGGTGTTATGTGGCGCAAAGACGCAGGATTCCTTGATGCTAAAGAAGCGGCGTTAGAAGCGGCAAAGGTTATTGCCGAGTCCCCGGTGAATAAAATGTATCAGGCGTTAAATCCGTTCCTGAAAGCACCTATCACCGGCATAACTGGACAATCTACTTACCCAAATGTATTTAAGCCGCATTTTGTAGCCAAACCCGCAAGCACCAATTCTCTTGAAAGAGCGATATTAGATATTATGGGCGGAGACGCAAAGAAGTTTTATCAAACCGCCGTTGCCGATAAAAAGGGCAACCGCAGGGCATTTGACGATACCCTCAATGCTTACTTTGCCGGATGGTTTATGAGACAGACCGACGAAGATACTATGCTTGAAGAAATCTGGAAAACTAAAGAATGGACAACGCTTAAAAGAAATTCCAAGACGACAGGCAGAGTAGCAGGCGACCCCAAAAAAGGCAAAGAGGCCGAATGGGAAGAATCTAAAATAAGAGAACGAGCGTTATATTAAAAACATCACAGCCAAACTAAAACTTTGATAAAGGAATACACAATGAGCGGACAGAACAACGAAGATAAAAATTGCGACACCTGTAAAGAACACAGTGGAATGATAGGCGAAGTCGATAATATCAAAAAGTCGGTGGACTTATCAACAGCCAATATTACAAGGCTTTTTGATAAGTTTGAAGCTCTTGCTGAAAAATTCCAAGATAAGTTTCAGGAACTAAGCAGTGGTTTTCAGGATAAACTCGAAGAAATGAGCAAGGATTTTCAGGATAAGTTTTTGAAACTTGCGCAGCGTCCGGGCTGGTTAGTATGCTCAATTATCGCGGCAGAGACAACCATAATCGGCTCGTTGCTTACGTTTATTTTGACTACGCATTTTAAATAAAGGAGTTTTATGGAAACTTATAATTTTATCGTAAAACACTGGGTTGAAATTGTTGCAGTATATACCTCATTGGTAACGATTGCCTCGATTATCGTCAAGTGGACAAAAACATTAAAAGACGATACTGTACTGCTTGCGATTATTAAGTTCACAAGCAAATGGATAGCCCTTAATAGAACTGTCAACGACAGCAAAGAGCGAGATAGAATTACTGATATTAACGAAATAGGAACAATTAACGAAAAGGAATAAAGTTATGAAAAAGTTTATAGTTTTATTGGTTTTGGCGATGGTATCAGTTGGGTTTAGCGAAAGAACTTTTCTGCCTACTGGTATGTATAATTTAACAAACACTAAATTTGTTAAGCCCACAGATTCTCTGCAAACCGCCTACGATTGGCTCAAATCGTCTGGCAGAGATGCGCAGATGGGAGTATTGTCAGCGACCAATCAAAGATATTTGCTTTTAACTGCTGGTACTTATGAAGATAATTTGGCTATAGATACAAATTTTGTGAATGTCAAAGAGCTTGTACCGTATACAGTTTGGGTTAGTGGAAATTGGACAGTAACTGCTGGTATTGATACTCTGCCAATAAATACTACTAAAGGTAGTGTTTATAAATATAGAAATGTTAAGCCAATATTTATAGAAACAGCGGATAATTTGACTGGTTGGCAAGACTCTGCAGCGTTTTGCAGTCCTTCATTAGTAACAACATCTTTATGTAGTACAAATATAACCGTAGCAGGGTTACCTCAATCAGTTGCATTTACAATAGCGGATGAGCATACTTACGCAAGCATAGATAAAACATTTTCGTCGCCAGTTGACATAACAGGTTCTCAACTGGTCATTCGATATAAATTAGAAACATTACCCACGGCTATTTCATTTACTTTTGGAGATTCTGCGTGGAACAATTATGTAGTAATGAGGATAGCTCGACCAACATCATTGTTTTCGTATGCTGGATGGCACGAGGTAAGTTATACTTTAACAGATGCGTTGACAGCTACTTCTGGAGATTTAGCCACAGCGTTATCATCTTTTCAAAGATGCAAGATTCGAGTTGACGGGACTGCTGGAACTACTTTTATCTTAGACCGAATTATGTTTATACCTTCAATGGCAAAAGGATTTTATTCCTTTACTTTCGACGATGGACATAAGAGTAACTATCGCTATGCAGCCTATTTATCCAGTAAAGGAATAAGAGGAACTTTTTATGTAGTACCCAGTTTGGTAGGCACAACAAATTATTTGTCAATATCTGAATTACAAGAGATGCAAATGGCTGGGCATTTAATTGCAAATCACACTTTTGACCATAGGTACTTTAGTGTTTTGGGAGACCCAATGTATACCGCTTTGCAGGATTATGCTTGGGCTGCTAACTGGCTTCAAACAAAGGGAATGGCAACTGGCTCTCGAATAGGAGCTGCCCCTGGAGGAAGTGGTAATTGGCTTAATCAATATGACCAGATACTTGATTTGGGTGTATTGGAGAGTATTCGATTACTTGAGCAGTACTCTACCGATACCTATCTTTATCCTGGGTCTTATGACCTTAGCAAAATATATGCCAAGCATATAATTGATAATCCCGGAAGTGCCTCTGCCGCGGCAGCTTTGGATAGATGTGAAACCTATAAATTTCCATTGATTTCGCTATTTCACCCTCAACTTGAAGGAGGTACAGATTTCTCGTGGGCACAATTTACCGCTCACGTAGATGCAGTAGTAGCAAAACGTGATGCTGGTACTATACTGGTTGGTACACCTCTTGACTTATTAAAAATGACAGGAGTTGAATAATGGCAAATGAAGCGATAATAAAATTTGATACCAGCAGAACTTTAACGGTCAACCTAAGCCTATGCTAAGATAACATTATTTCTTCTCTCCTCCTGCGATGGGCGGTTTGCTGAACACAGTAGGCCGCTCATCGTTTTTTTAAATAAAAAAGATTTTGCTTGACATCGCCATTCTGTCAATATATAGTGAGGAAAATTTAATCGGAGATTAGATATGAAAACGGCAAAAGCAAGGGATTTAACTTGTTTGTGTCTCGGTATTATTGTCGGAGCAATAAGCACATTTGGCATTTTGAGCAAATACCACTATAGTCCAAATGACAAAAGACAACAGCCTCGCTGGGCGGAAAGGGCATACGCCGAAACGCACGGTTATTTTTGGCTACCCTGCCCTATTTGCGGGAAGCCTTTTGGCGGACACGAACAATCCTTTGGAAGTTTGATTACCGAATTGTATCCTAATGGCTGTTATAAGGGTACAAGCGTTTGTGCAAATTGTATCGAAAAGGCCAATGAGCTAAATAAGCCCTTGCTTGAAAAACAAAAAATTATTTTAGAAAATAATCATAAATGACCCCCTCGCAGAAGAAAGCCCAACAGAAGTATTATAAGAACTGGTACAAAAAGAATGGCCGCAAGCGAAAGCCAACACACCCTTGCCCGATTTGCGGTCGGCATAAAGTTTCAGTTAGAATAAGGAAGTGTCCAAAATGCGACAAATAGAAAGGTAATTTTATGACAAAGACAGAACTGAAATGCGGGTGCGGGGGTGAAACAAGTTGCCGCAGGCTTAAGGCTGGAAAAATTACTTATAGCGTTATGTGTAAAAAATGTGGAGTTGTAACGCAAGACCATAATTCCGAGGCCGAAGCTATCGCAGTATTTCGTCTTGCTACAAGAGCCGATAGGTCGATAGTCAATAGTACGGTTATGTGTCCCGATGATGGTTGTTGCGGCTGTTTGGGCGAGCCTGAAATAGTCGGAGAACCTGTTTGTAATGAATGTGGCAAGAAATACCGGATTATACCCGCCGATGTTAAATCAGGCATAAACTGGATTAGCGTCAAGGATGGATTGCCGGAAATCGTAGCAAAAGATGAACGGACGCAAGAGGAATTATCTGTAATCGTATTAGTCTGCGATATGACTCCCAAAGGCGGGTCTCTACACGACATCGAAAAGGCAATTTATAACCACACCACAAAGACGTGGGAACTCAAAAATTCTTTTCCGCATTTCATAGTTACTCACTATGCTTATCTCAATTTGCCCGACAAAACATAAAATCAGGGGACAATAATTGCCAGATATTATCCCCTGTGCGTATCCATACGACAGGTCAAGCCTGCTTTGTGAACTTGAAAAATAGCATTACCGACAAAACAAATAATGTATATAATGTACTTTGATTAGCCCATTGATTTTGCAATGGTCTAATAATGTGAGCTGTCAAGTAATCCTTGACGGTTGCCACAGACACTTATCCGCTTCTTATCCGCCTCAATTTAAAGACTTCTCCGCTTATCCGGCCAGACATAGCCCTATAAGCGGCAAATTCAATCCTATGTGGTTTTGACTATTAAAAACCATTTGTTATGCTTTAACGTGGAAATCGACATTTACATACTGGCTTTTTGGGCGTTTATAGCAATATGCTGATATTGTGGCACGTGAAACATTCATAGCAGGATTGTGTCAGTATGATGTAACTATCGTGCTAATTTTAAGAAAATATAAGATTTCTTAAACTTTTCGCTTGTAATGGCCGAAAACATTATTATCATTAAGAAAACTTGAGTGATGTTTGACAAAAAAATAATCCAAAAAATACAGCGGCGGGAGATAGTCTTTTCACCAATCCTGAAAATCGAATATCACTCAAGCCCGCCGCTTTTTGCTCTTTAAATCTTAATAACTTCTCCTCCTCCAAAAGGGCGTGTCGTGGCCGCCCTGAAAATAATGCCTTCTTGTGTCAGACGGCTTTTTCGGCGGGAGTGGCTTTAAAGGCCGCCCGCCAATTCGGGGACGTAACGGACAGCGGCCAGTGCCTCCGATGGAACTTGTCCTCCGCAGGTTTGAATCCTGCCGTCTCCATTGTAGTAAATTGACAATTAAATAGGCCGAGTTCAAGCACTGCCCTTTAGGCCGGGCTGGTTTGCAGAAAAGCAAATCAAAGATGTTTGGAATTACAAAGGTTAGTGTGCTGTTAATCGGCACGGAGGCAAAAGGCTGTACCGGATAAATCCTGACCTTTGTATGCAATAATAAAATTTTACGGAGACCTGAAAATGAAAATCATAAAAACAATTATTTTCATCTTGCCGATTATTTTCGGAATTGTGCCGGATTGCGAAGCGATGAAGCCAAAGAACGAGGAATATACTATAGAGAACCTACTCGATGCGATTGCCATTAAAGAAAGCAACGGCGATTCTAATGCTGTTGGAGATAACGGCAGGGCTTTAGGTGCTTTTCAAATATGGGAAATCTACGTTAAAGATGTCAATAGAATTTTGGGCGAGAAAGCTTTCAAAAATACCGACCGTCTTGATTATTACAAAAGCCGGACAATGACAAAGATTTACTTGGAACATTATGGCAAGGGTAAGAGCCTGTTTGATATGGCCAGAATCCATAACGGCGGTTTAAATGGTTGCAAGAAAGAAGCAACGCGCAAATATGCCGAAGCTGTAATAAAAATTATGAAGTCAAAAGAGAATTGAAAGCGGGAATAAGATAAATGCCTGATTGTGCCGGCCAAATTGTTATCGACTTTTCGCAAAACTATCGCACGATAGACCCCGCGACATCAGAGGCAGCGGGTAAGGCGATAATAAAGTCTGGCAAAGCAAATGTTCATTGCAAAATTATATTGAACTGCTTACGGCAAAACAACGGCTCAACAGTAAAAGAGCTTCAAAAACTATTAGACGGCAGATTAAAGCCAGAACAAGTACACAAGAGAATGGCTGATTTAAAGCACAACGGATTTGTAAAACGTGATGATGTGATAATAAGAGACGGTTGTGCGACTTGGTGGATGCTTTAAGAATAAAAATAAAAATTTAACCACGGAGACTAAAAAATGAGAATAGAGTTAATCAGTATCAACATTGAAAACTTCAAAGGGGTTAAAGCTTTTAAGTTCACACCGGACGGCGAAAACGCCTGTATTACCGCACAGAATGGCACAGGCAAGACAACTGTCTATGATGCGTTTTTGTTTCTGCTGTTTGGTAAAGACAGCACAGGCCGCAAGGACTTTGAGATTAGGCCGCTTAATGCAAACAATCAGCCGATAAACGGTCTTACGTTGGCCGTTGAAGCTGTTTTGGGTATTGATGGCGAAACGCATACTTTCCGCAAAGAGCAACACGAAAAATACATCAAAGACAAAATGACCGGCTTTGAAACGCTTTGCTATGTTGACGAAGTGCCGAAAAAAGTCGGCGAATACAACGAATATATCGCCGAGATAATCAGCGAAGATGCTTTCAAAGCCTTAACCGATTTAACATATTTCAATAATCTGCATTGGACAAAACGCAGAGCATTGTTGCTTGAAATCGCGGGCGAAATCGGCACGCCAAAAGGCTTTGACGAACTTCTTGGCAAGCTCAATGGCCGGTCGATTGAAGATTATAAAAAAGTTTTAGCAAATCAACAAACCCGCCTGAAAAAAGACAGAGACGAAATTCCAAGTAGGATAGACGAGATTCAAAGGGGATTAGGAAATTATGCCGAGGAGTATTCAGGCGTAACTGCAATACTCGAAAAACAACGTACCGATGTTACCGCCAAAATCGCAAAAATTGACGGTATGAGGCAGAATGTTTTTGCACAGGAAAAAGAACGCCAGACCAAAATAAATACCCTGAACACCTTACAGGCTAAAAGAATCAAACGCGAGGGCGAACTTGCGAACGATACGAGCGGGATTACAAACCTGCTTAATGAGAAAGCGGAGATTGAAAAAGACGTTGCAAATAAAAAACAGGCCGTCGCTTCTGCCGAAAGCAAGGCAAAAATTCAGCAGGCGGTCTTAACAGGCAGACAGGGCGAGCTTGTTAGATTTACGCAGAACAGAGCAGATATTCTTGAAGAAATGAAACGCGTTGCCGCCGCCGATTTGGGCGTAAAAGCGGAACCGGAATCTGATACTTGTCCATTTTGCGAACAGAAATTACCGGCAAAAAAACTTGCCGCAGCGAAAAAGAAAATTCAGGACGCTATTTCAGCGGCAGAGGCACGCAAACAATCGCAACTTGATGGTATAATGAGACGCGGGAACGAAGCCAAAAAAACAATCGACCTTATTCAGCAGAGTGTTGAAACGCTTACAGCAGAACTTACAGCGTCAAATACAGCACTGCAAATAGCACAGGTCGCATTGACTACTGCCGAATCAGTCAAAGCAAAGCGTTTTGCCGAAATTGACGAACTGATTAAGGGTAACCCGAAACCAAAACTTGAAGATGATAAAATATGGGAAGATATTATCCGCTCAATCGTAAAGATTGAAGCTGAAATCGGCGAGCCTGTCAGCGAACAGTTACAGGCTCTTGATAATCGCCGAACACTGTTAAATAACGAGCTTGCAGAGGTCAACAAAGCCCTTGCTGACGCTGATAACGCAAAGAAAGCAAAAGCCCGAATAATCGAACTTGGCGAGCAAGAAAAGAAACTGGCTCAACAGCTTGCCGACATCGAGCGACTGCTTGCGATGATAGGCGATTACACGCAAAAGGAATCCGAGCTAATCGAAAATTCCGTCAATGGAATGTTCAAACACGTCAAATTCAAAATGTTCGAAACGTGTCTTAATGGCAATATCGAGCCTGCCTGCGAAGCGACTTTTAATGGCGTACCTTACAGCGGGTTATCAACAGGGCAGCAAATCTTCATCGGTATCGACATTATTAATGTTTTAGCAGAACACTATAAAATAAATGCACCTCTTTTTGTGGATAGGGCGGAGAGTTTTACGATGCCTATGGAAGCTACTTGCCAAACCATACAACTAAAAGCCGTAAAAGGTCTTAAAAAATTAACTATTGAACTGGACAGGGTTTTGGAATCGGCAAAATGAAAACTATACCACTAACACAGAATAAATTTGCATTGGTTGACGACGCTGATTACGCCGAACTATCAAAACACAAATGGCACGTCCGTAAAATAAGAAATAAATTTTATGCTGTTCGTGCGATTTGGAACCCAAAAGGCGTTATTAGTTTTTCTATGCACCGTGAAATTTTAGGTTTAAAAAAGGGCGATAGAAAACTGGTTGACCATAGAGACGACAATGGACTAAACAATCAAAGAAGCAATATAAGGACGTGTTCTGTTTCTCAAAACGCTATGAATAAATTATCAAATGCGGGTTCATCGAGCAAATACAAAGGTGTGTGTTGGGATAAATGGAGCAAAAAATGGAGAGCAAGTATTATGATAGCAGGGAAAGGGGTTTTTCTTGGAAATTTCAAAACAGAACTTGAAGCTGCAAAAACTTATGACGATGCGGCAAGAGAACATTTTGGGGAATTTGCAAAAACAAATTTCTCAATCGAGAACTTCACGCCAAAGTCGGCGTTAAAAAATTAGTTATAACAAAGAAAGGAATTTTAGAAAATGTCAACGCCTAACGAATTAGCGAAAACAACAGAACAGCCGAAAAGTCAACTCGAAACCATAAAGAGCGGCCTGATGTCGCAAGGTGCAATCAGCCTCTTTAAGGACAATTTGCCAAACGCTATGGGTAAGCAGGCAGAGGAAATGGCAAAGCGGTTTGCGAAAATGACCTATACGGCTATATGCCAGAATCCGACATTACAGGGCTGTACAGTCAACAGTATTGTTAAGGCCGCAAGTATAGCCGCCAGCCTTGACCTGGACATCGACACAAGAGGACTGGCTTATCTTGTGCCGTTCAGAAACAATAAAGCCAATACAACAGAGGCACAATTCCAAATAGGCTATATGGGCTTGATTGAGCTTGCCTATCGCAGCGGCAAAGTCAAGGCAATATCGGCTCACTGTATTTACGAGAGCGAAAAAGACGCTGTAAAAATCAGCCGTATTGACGGCCAGTTTTCAGTCGAACACCCATTTAGTTATACGCCGCCAACAGGGAAAATGATTGCTGTTTATGCGACGGCAGAGATTGACGGCCTCGGCTCACAGACAACGGTTTTAAGAGCCGATGAAGTCGAGAAGTTTAGAAAAATATCGAAAGCTCCTAATTCTCCGGCGTGGGCAAATCACTATGAGGCGATGTGCAAAAAGACTGCTATTCGTCAACTTGCAAAATTCCTGCCAAAGTCAATCCTTGAGGACTTCTCACGCGGAGCAGCTATTGATGAAAAAGAAACCTTTGTCGAGGCAGAAGCGGCGGCAGTCGAACATATCGACCAATCAGCCGGCAGTAAGCCGATTGACGCTGCCTTTGAGGAAAACACTGGCACAGAGAATACAGAGCAATCAAAGCAACCACAAGAGCCACAGGACGACACTCCGCCGCAAAAAATGGCCTATTATTGTTCGGCCTGCGACATTGAATTTGCAACCCCGAAACTTAAAAAATGTCCAAACTGTGGTGCAACGACTTACGTTAAACAGTATTAGGATTATGAAACGTGCGATTTGAAAACCAATAACAAGAAAGGATTAGTTATGAATACACAAGTAAAAGAAAAAATTGAGTCGTTATTACTTTCAACACAACGACAGGGTATTACCAAATTAGTAGATTATCTTCGTGATAGTGATTTTTTTGTCGCTCCGGCTTCTTCAAGATTCCACGGTTGCTATGAGGGCGGACTGGCAGAACACTCTCTTGCTGTTTATGTGATAATGGTTGATTTTCTTGAGAAAATAAATCTCGCTGAAATATCTGCGCCGGGACAGCAATCTTTATCGTGCGATTCTAACAGTATCAGTATCGCTTGCCTGCTTCACGATGTTTGTAAAATAGGGGCATACCTGCCCAACGACAAGGGCGGATATAAAACAAACAGGGAACACCCCAAGGGACACGCCACTTTAAGCATTGAACGCATCAAACAGTATATCGAATTAACTCCTGCCGAAGAAATGATGATAAGATACCATATGGGCGTTTATGGTTGCAACGAATTTTATAAGCCCGACGATTCGCAATCTGGCGAATATCCGCTAAGGGGAGATAATACAAAGTCTAAAGAAGAACGATATGGTAACTCTCTTGCGAATGCGTGGTATCACAACCCTATTTGCAAACTACTGTATTTTTGCGATGAATTAGCAACCCTGCGAGACAAAGCGACTAAATAATCCTATGAAATTTGAACAAAAATAGACTTGACAGTCTCCAGTAAGGGATTATAGTGATGATATGCGATGCAGTAAAAAACAATCTTCTAAAGCTATCCAGAGGCAATTCGGGCTTGCGCCTAAACTGCATCGCAACTCTGGATGGCTTTTCTATTGGAGATAACAAAATGAAAGAATTATGGCGAGACATAAAAGGATTTGAGGGTGCATATCAAATTTCAAACAGGGGGAGGTTAAAGAGTTTTAAATTTATTAAGTTAGGGCGTATCCTATCAAACAAAAACGGCAAGGGCGGGTATTTGTCGGTAGTTCTACAATGCAACGGGAAAATAAGATGTACCCGCCTTCACCGCCTTGTAGCCGAAGCATTTATCCCTAATTCCAAAAACAAGGATGAGGTCAATCATATAGACGGCAACAAACAAAATAATTACGTTGAAAATCTTGAATGGGTTACTAAATCGGAGAATGTCCTGCACGCAATAAAAAGAAATCCAAACATTATCGCAGGAATAAATCATTACAATCAATCTATTCGCCCTAAACCAATATGGCAATTCACTCTTGATGGGGAATTTATAGCAAAACATACCAATTCCGCAGAGGCTCAAAAAGCAACGGGAGTGTGCTACAGAAACATTTTACAGGTCGCATCTCAAGATGAATACAAACCAGGATTAACCAGAAAGCAGGCCGGTGGGTTTGTCTGGAAATACAGTAAGAAACCAAAGGTGGCTATATGATGGTAATTCAGCACGCCAGCAGTAGTAATGCAAATTTTTATGAAATTAAAGCAAGCAACGGGCGAAGACTGCTGATTGAACTTGGCTTGAAATGGAAACAAACACAAAAGGTACTGTCTTATAATCTGAAAGAGGTGGCCGGAGCGATAGTGTCGCACGGCCATCTTTGACCACAGTAAAAGCATTAAGGACGCTATGAAAGCAGGAATCGACATCTATGCGAGCAAGGAAACGTTTGAATCACAAGGCTTGTTAAATGACCGCAGAGCGAAAGTTGTTGAAGATAAAACGCTTGTAAGGCTGGATACTTTTCAGATTCTATGCTTTAGCGTAGAACACGACTGCCCTGGTTGCCTTGGATTTGTAGTTAGAGAAAGGCAGACCGGAGAATACTTACTTTTCGCAACCGACACGGCCTTTTTATTGCAACGCTTCATATATCCTTTTTCAATCATAATGTTGGAATGCAGTTATTCAAAAGACATTCTCGAAAAACGAGTAGTCGACAAAACCATTGATGAATCGCTTGCAAAAAGACTTCTCACAAGTCATTTAGAAAAGAGCCAAACAATGCGATATATCAGCGACTTTTGCGATTTATCAAAATGTCGAGAAATACACCTTTTGCATTTATCAGCCGAAAATATCGACAAACAGCAAACAATAAATGATTTTGAAAGTAAATTTTTTATTAAGCCAATAACAGTTTAAGAAGGATTTTCAGTATGCCAACGGACGGCTCAATAACATTTTACGGAACAACAATACAGGGTATAGCAACAGCCTTATGGAAGTCGATATATAAGGCTTGCGAAACTTTCCACCGCTTCAAAATCGAAATCAGTGATGCCTCTGAATTTGCCGAAATTTCTTATCAGCAGATACGTTGGTGGAAAGGCGTATTGCTTCCCGCTTTGGCGAAAGATACCGGCGATTGCGAACACGTATGGGAAACACGCCTTAAATTAGCCGTCCTGCCCGATGAATTTCAACCGGAAATAGTAACCGTACAGGGCACGTCCTATACATTTATTCCGTCAATTACCACCTTGTCAATGAAGAAACTCAATACCCTGATTACTGGAAGCGTTGATAAACTCCACGAATGGGGCGACAACGGCGAAGATGAAGAAAATAGATTTGCTTGGGTAGAACTGCCAGACGCAGCGAAACGAAAAACTAAAAAGGAATCCGCAAAATGATTGAAAGTGATATTACAGACATTGAGTTAGCCAGACAGACCTTTGAGTCAATGTTCGGGCTGTCAAGAGAGCAATCAATCAGAATGGTTAAGGACGTTGCAGAATTGACTACGCAGGAAGTTATAGAGTTGTACGGCGTTTATATACCGGACGAGCAGTGAGTATTGAATTTTCCGAACACGGCAGCCGGATTTTTACAGGCAAAGCTAAGCCTGATTTTGAGTTTAAGTTTGTAAATAAAGACAACGTTGAAACAGCGAAAAATGAGCTTGAAAAAATAGGAATAAATATACAGGAACAGGAATAAATGAAAAAAGATAAGCCAGAACATTTCAGTTTTACACCCTACAAGTTCACCGGCGACTCTGATTTTCAGGTTATGACTGATGCCGAAAGAGGCTGTTTTGTAACCATAATTTTTTATCTATACCAAAACGCGGCGATATGCAATCTCGATTTGGCCGGATTAAAACATCTTTGTAACTCGAAAGATTTTGAAAATATCTGGAAAAAAATTGAAAAGAAATTTTCAAAAACCAAGCGAGGATTTACACATAAAAAAGTGGCAGAAGAATACAAAGCCGCAAAAAAACGTATGCAAACCGCCAGAAATAAAGGAGTTAAGGGAATGGCATCCCGATACTCTGGTAATAGTACAGCTAATAGTTCAGCTATAACTAAGTTAAGTAAAGTAAAGATAAGTAATAATAATATATATACACATACACCGGCAACGGGAAAATTCACCTTGACTGAATGTAAAGACGCGGCGGTACTGGTAGGGCTTACACCGGAACAGGCAGAAGTATTTTTTAATCACTATAATTCACAAGGCTGGCTCAAAGGGAACAATCTTCCCATAACAAACCTGCCGAGCCAATTATCAAACTGGAAGCAAAATAATTATAAATTTGAGGGTAAAAACAATGGACAAGTTTCAGGAAGTTTTAGCAAACATAGCGAAAAAGCGGGCGGCAAATCCACAGCCGACAGGAACTACGCCGAGCAGCAAAGCAAATTCGGAACGACCATTCAGGTCTAACAGAAATTCCAGGGCGAATTACTGGAAGCGGGAACTTAATAAAAATATTCCGCCGCTGTTTCGGTCTGCTCATATTCGCAATATCTCAAAGCAATTAATTGCTGATGTTGACACAAAAAAGCCAGAGCAAGGCTTATTGTTTTGGGGCAAAGCGGGCGTTGGCAAGAGCTATGTCGCCTGTGCTTTGCTTCGCCGGTTTATTTGCCAAAGACGCAAAACATCAACAGAGCGAGTATCTTTTGAAATGCTTTGCTTAAAACTCCGCAGCACATTCAGCGGTAAAGACGCAAGCGAACTCAATATCTTATCGCCGCTTCTGACTTGCGATTTACTTGTGTTGGAAGATTTAGGAACGAGCAAGAGTATTGGTGTTTCTGAAAGCGATTTTAGCCTGCGTACTGTATTGGCCTTGATTGACAGCAGAATTGAGAATTGCTTACCGACAATTATCACGACAAACAAAAGCGTTGAAAATCTTGCGGCAAGTTTTGACGACCGGATAGCGAGCAGGCTTAGTGGCTTTAAAATTATAAAAATTGACGGTGCGGATAAAAGAGCAAAACTTTAACGGATTGACTAACCGGCTCACGGACGAGCCATTTTTGAAAAGGAAAAATTGATGAACGAACGCAACGAATTGCCGTGGAATGAAAGAGTAAATGCAATAGGCATAAATCCTGATATGGCAACAAGGCACGATATTACACAAATGGCGGCGGAGATACAGGAACTCCGAGAAAGAAACAAATACCTCAGCAACGTCTGCGATAGATTGTCTATGCAAAATTTAAAACAAAAAATTGTTGCAACACTCGACTGGATGATAACCCAAATGGATTTTCAGAATGCGAATCTTGAGATGTTCGGCGGCGACAGTCCCGAACTCACAGAAGCAAAGGAACTTCAAGCGGAGTTGAAAAAATGAATAGTAAAGAACAATTACAAAAACTATGTGATTTACTGGGAATTGACACTGATTTGGCGGGAAAGAAAGAAATTACCTGCGAACGCATACTGCTTTTGGTCGAGCAATGCGTCTTGGATGAGATTTAAGGTAGTTAAACCGCTTTAGCCTATACCGATGTATAGGTCAGGCAAAGTTAAGGGCTTAAAATCGATTTAAGGAAGTTTTAGAAATGGCAAAAGTAATGATGGGATTTGAAATAGATAAAAGAATCTGTAAGAAATACGGCAATATCCCCACAACCGCAGAAGTTGGCGGCAAGACTTATAATTTCAGGGCAAAAGCCGAAATAAAACTTGCGAAGTATTTACAATTACTAAAAGTATGCAATCAAATTAAAGATTGGGAATATGAATCGCAGAATTTTGTTTTCAAAGAGGCCGAGGGTAGCTGGCTCATAGATTTTACGGTGCGAAACAATGACGACAGCTTTGAATTTTACGAATACAAAGGCCGTGTTGAGCCTGATACAAAATGGAAACTTTATATGCTCAATAAGATAAAT
>JBAZFO010000013.1:0-33025 GCA_041653315.1 Candidatus Micrarchaeia archaeon
TGTTTATTACTTAAGTTCATTTCCTTTTATCCTTTTTCCATTCGGGGAAGGTTAGTAATTCGCCCAGCGAAAGGAATGAAGGCATAGTCTCACCGGATTGGGCGCGGTCGCAAAGAACCACCCTCTCTACATACTCCACATACGCCTCAAGGTCGGCGTATTCGGAAGAAATAGCACAGACGATGACATCAAAAATAAGTCGCTCATTAGGCTCCACAAATTTTTGACCCTCAATAGCGTTGAATGTTATTTCCGCTGCCCGTTTCGCTCGTTCACTTGGCATCATCAACCTCCAGTTTTGAGAGGACATCTCTGGCTATTTGTTTATATTCGGCCGCTTGTGCTCCGTAATAACCCTCACCAGAGGCAATCCGTTTTAGTGCCGCCACCAATTCGGCGTGGTGATTACAGGCGCGGACAATAAATTTAGCATTCGACTCCGCATCCGGCCCGTAACAGTTACAAATTATCCATCCGTCATTAACAACACTGTGTTCATGTTCCGATTCAACCCTCCAACGAGTATCTAAACCGGAATGTTGGTCGTTGGCAATCCACGGCGTTTTGGTATGTTCGGTCATCACTTATCCTTTCGTTTTATAAATGGACAATCTATTTTCTTGAAAACCCCACCACGAATACGCGCCTTTTCGCCGTCACAGTCCAATAAATCTTCGCGCTTGAATTTTACTTCCCATAGTTGGGCGGTAACATCAACACCAAAATAAGTAATTGCAGTTGCCATTGATGATACATGGACACCCTGAACGCAGGTGCCCGAACCGGAAATTGGTAAATCAGCCTCATAATACCTGCCCGACCGCTGGACAAAATTCTCGATATAACGGCCATGACCATCTTTTTGTGTCGTGCGATATGCGGTTGCAATTCCACGAGAGTTAAATACAATACCAATTTTTGAGGCCATAAAAAGTAAACGGTCGGAAATGTTTTTGTTGCGCCATATCCCGTTGTACCATATCCCGTTGCACCATGTCCCGTTGCGCCATATCCCGTTGCGCCATGTCCCGATGCGCCATGTCCCGTTGCGCCATGTCCCGTTGTACCATATCCCGTTGCACCATGTCCCGTTGCGCCATATCCCGTTGCACCATGTCCCGTTGCACCATTCCCCGTTGCGCCATTCCCCGTTGCGCCATGTCCCGTTGCGCCATGTCCCGTTGCGCCATGTCCCGTTGTACCATGTAACGATGCCATCAATAATATCAACATCTTCATTTTCTACAATAGCATCTTTAAGCCATTGTGGAGCATCAACCAAATCTTTAATTTTCATTTATCTTTCCTCAAATATCATTATCGACTCAACAAGATATAAAGTCAACAAGATTTTTCATTCTCTATTATCCATCTAACAATGCCCTCCGAAAACCCGTCAAGATGCGTCCAGCCACCATAACCAAATTCTACGCCTCCCGAAATTTTAGGCCGGGAACGAGCGATTGCGGTACAAAGTGCTCTCCCACTGAGCTACCCCGCCACGAGGACGAGGACGGGGGCGGGGGCGGGATTCGAACCCGCGACCTCTCACTTAATAGGTGAAGTATCCGCGATCTACGCCCCGGCCAAACTTTTATTGTCAAAGAACTATTCCCACTATCGGCTCAACAACACTAAAAGTCAACAACTTTATTTTCAAAAAACAAAATATACTTCGTCAAGTTGACACAAGATTTGAGAGGACGGGGTACACATTTAGTCACCCCGTCTCTTGTCTCAAGACTCGCTCGGTAGGGATTTGCACCCCACAGGCCAATTATTTACGAGACAACGTGTCCGGCTATTACTAATAGCCCGATATGGCGAGTTGTTCGTCAACAGCGGATGCCTTACATCCAGCCCTCCGCGTCTACCTATTCCGCCACGAGCGAGTCTATCATTTTTCAAAGAACCAACAAGCCATATAGCAATTATCGTACCAAAACACAAAAATATCTCTAACTCATTATCGTACAATATACAGGATAAGATTGGTTGGATATTGGATATGCACAATAGCAACGAAAAGATGAAAATTGTTGCATATAATGTGAAGATGGAAACAGTAAAATGGGGTTGTTTTGTGTAGTATATAGACCTTCAATCTAAAAAAAGTTATTAAAATTGTCTTGACAAGAATATGCTAAAAGAATAGGTTGGTAGTATGGATTGCTTTAATCAGATAAATTTAGACTCCCCGGCGGTCGGGCTGTTCTCGCAATCCATGCGGTCTGGCCGCTGGTGGGGTCTTCGGAGTTAATAATATGGCCAGATATTCTGACCGTTATTATGATTTTCAGGATTTTAAGCTCCCCAAAGCGGGGGAAATCCTATATACTATGCGTAACAAGGACATACCAAAAGAATATCGACAAGAAAGCCGACAAGAAACCGGAGCGTGGAAAGTTGTTGCCTTACGTCTGGCAACCGACCCCGACAGGAGGGGACAGCATTTAGTAACTTGTGTAAGGCCAGCTATTCCGGTTTGTCTGTATTGGGATGTGAAGGTTTGGCTTGACAATAAAATCCACGTCCTAAAGTGGTATTGGAGACATTAATGGCTGGATATGCTAAGATATGGACGGACTGTTTTCAAGACGACTGGTTTGTATCCATGAATAGTCATGGTCGAGGACTCTGGTTGCAGTTAATTGTTTGGGCAAAATTACAAGGCGATACGGGTACGATATGCTTTCGGAGTTGGGGCGCGGCGGCTATGGCGTGGGGGTGCGACGACCAGATCGCAGCGAAATATGTAGCATTTTTCGCCTCGACACAGAAATGCGAATTAATCAAAACTAAAAACTGCATAACCATCAAAATACTTAACTACCAGTATTACCAAGAGGTTGACGCAAAAGAGCACATAAAAAAACGGAAGCAGCGGTGCGAAAAATCCCGCCGAATCTTCCCTTTACCAGACCAGACCAGACCAGACCAGACCATATTGTCGAAAGTGTCTTTCGACCACAAAGAAGCCATTGATTATTTTTGCCAAAAGTATCAGGAAAAGACCAAAGAGAAATACATTTTTGATGGAGGTAAGGATGGGAAGATTGTTAAGGGATTACTAAAAAGCGTTGGTTTGGAGAAGTTCAAAATCCTCGTTGACCGTATGTTTGAAACCGACGATCCGTTTATAAAAGACAGGGCGGGATACTCTATCTCCATATTAAAGGCCTGTGCCAATAAGCTAATACAGGCCAAGCCTTCATCAACGCAACAACTTGCAGACTTAAATGCTAAGTTCAATAAAGAAAAAGAGGCCATGAATGAACACTTACGATGAGTTGGAACGTCTTACATATGAACAGTTTAGGCTATATTTTGAGACATTTTGGGCTAATCTTGGACGTGGCCAAGCCGTATCTGATTTTATGGTTAAGGCATATTGGGAAAAGTTAAGAGAGTTCCCCGGACTATTTATCCGGGATGTTTTTGAGGAATACCTAAACTATAATGTCTCTGAATCTAAAGATATACCTACCGCTGCCTATTTCGTGTCCCACTGCATCAGCAAGAAGGCCGCCTATTCTAAGCCAGTAGAAGCCCCTATTGTACGTACCGACCTATCTGAGACGTGGCGACGATGCCTAATGACTGGTACAAGGATACTCCTGACCGCCCATAACAATAAAGATATTGCCGACGCTGGACAACCCATCCGAAACCTACAAATCTGGCTCAATAAGCTAAAGGCCGAAAACAAGCCCGATGACATGATTGCCGGTATCAAGGAAACAGCTAAGAAATATAAGATATATCTCGATCCTGCGTGGCCGGAAACAGAAACAGAATCCCGGCCAGTTGTATCGGCGGGCATCAATAGCCCGATGACTAAACTTGGTGATGCAATCGGGGAATTGCGCTTAGGGCTATAAGAAAAGCCCCCATCTCTGATGACAAGGGCTTGCACACGAAAGGAAAGAGGAAATGTTAGGGCTTCTAAATCGTCTCTGGGTCTGATTCAGAGATTAATGTTCGAAGCGGTTTCTCAAATTCGTCTCCACGCCATTTGTTTTCAGTGTCTATCATGCCGCAAACTGTTTTCGATAATCCTATAACGGCGCAGTGTTTAGGAGCCTCAAAAACAATTCCAACTAATGTTTGTTTGTTGTGGTTGAATACAACAGTATGGAAAGATTCCCCGCTTACTCCATTACGATGATAATCAATGAAACAAATACCTTTTATTTTTTCCGACATAGCTCAACTCCCCTCTTTCTTTTCTATTATCCCAAACCGCATATCGTTGGCGGCAGAATTGATAGCGGTTATGCAAATACGATAAATGGGTGTGGGGTCTCCCACTGCCATCGATTCCTTATTCTTGGCTATGGTATTAGCTATCGTTTCTAATGCTTCTAACAAGTCCGCGTTGACCTTGTGTAAGAGAGTATTATCCTTTCTGAGCTGTGACCATTCAGCTATTGTTTCGGCTATGGCTTTTTCACATTCACCTTTGTACGGGTTCATGGTTAGGCCTCACTTTCATCATTGGGATAAAAGCACTCTTGGGCGTCTTCGCTCTCAAGATGGTCAAAAGTTATTTTTTGCCAACGGATAAGTTTCTTGCCACATTTAACACACTGGACGTTAATACCAATATACTCAGACGATACATCGAATATCATACCATCTTCTAAGTCACCATTACAATATGGGCAGTTGTCTTCAGATATCGGCGCACTATGCTCTTTTGACATATCTTCACTAAACGACATGGTTAAGCCCCACTTTCAGGGTTAAGGGTGGCTTTTCTAACTGAAAAGCGAAAGGATTTCCTGTTTTTGATAGCCGCCATTGCCTTGTCAGCCGCTTGCCTTATCTTGGGACAGGTCGCGGTTTCTGGAATATGAGAATTATACTCCATCAATAGGAAACATAGAGCGTCGAATAGTTCACGGTTTTCTTCCATCAGTTCCGGCGCGACGGCGATCAGGCGGGCGTATTCCATTGCATCACCATGACCAGAACCAAGAATTTCAGCAATGATATCCTTGTTCTTATTGCGAATATAGATTTTGCCATGTAATTCATGGATGGATAGCATCATATCGGTTCTTGTTTGAGTGTTCATCTTTCTTTCCTTTCGTTTTGTGTGTTACTCGAATTTAAGCCCCGCTTCTTCAATCACTTTTTGGCTATACCTAATATCGTTTTGGGTTTCGTATTCTTCTTTACCACATTCTTGGCAAACGATACAGATTTGTTCAAAGACTTGTCCGCTTAATCTGTCTTCAATCACGACGTTCGGCAGATAAGATTTGTTGTCCACACATTGCAAGGCTTCTCTAAATGTCTCAAATTCGCCAAGAAGGGAGTCCGTGCTTTCAGCATCTTCTTTGATAATGTCTAAAGATACCATTCCATCGGTATCAGTTGTCCTTTTATACTTCTGATCATATTGGAATACCCAATACTTGTTGGGAAGCTTGCCGTCCCCAATTTGTTTCTTGTAGGTTTTCATCTTCTTTCCTCTCTTTTTAAAGTTTTCGCGTACAACTATAATACAAGCATAATCTGTGCCGGAAAGGGGAAAATTGTAACTTGTTGTAATTCAATATAGTAACTAAAATTGTCCTGATTCAAAGTGCAATAGATTGCATGGTATTTAAGGGGAATTAGTTGTAAGCTCATAAAAGATATTGGTTTATAAGGGGATGAAATGGATTGCGCATAATTGCAATGGATTGCAGAATTAAAACTACAGGTTGTGGTGTGTAGTAAAACTGGACACAAGACGTAATGTGTGTGTCCAGAAATACTACAGTAGTGTCGGAAAATACTACACTTTATTAAAATAGTGCTTGACAAATATATACCTAATGCATATATTGTTCCCATGCAAGAGCATCCTGTTGATTGCTTTGATTTTGTACTTAACCCCAAGAAACATATTAAGATACGTAGAAATAAATTATCCGATGCTGATAAGATGTTGGATGATTTTTATTTAGGGAATGAAGTTTATGAACGTTCGGATTGCAAAAAGAATGCAACGGATAGTGAAGCGCAACAAGAGATTAACTGATGTTTTGTTAACCACAAAAGAATTAGTGGAACTATATGCACGGCAACAGTTCGGAAATAAAAAAGATAATTGATTGGGCTGTCAATAAGGCGGACAATCCTGCCAATATGGCAGAAGAATTTGCTGAAAAAGCACTACAATTGGCTAATTCCATACCAGAAGATTACGGTAGTCTTAACGTGCGCAAGGTTTTAGCTTGCCAAATTCTTGACCCGACTAATGAATTGAGTATTGTAAATAAATGCGGATTACTCGATATGCCGCGACAAGCTTGGTATGATACGATATATCGCCCGGACTATGCGCCTCTCGCCGTACGTCTCGCGCTATTGCTCAAGGGTTCGCATGCCCTGACCATCACCCAACGCTTTCTGGACAACGCCCTGTACGCGGATAAAGACAAGCAATACGGCGACCGTGTATGTCAAATCAAATATCTGAACGATATGGGTATCATACGTGACACGCCCGATGCCACGTTTGCTGTATCAGTTGAAGTAACAGAACAGCAACGGCTTGACAATCAGCAGGCTGGGCTCAATAGGTTTGGGTTTATGGTTAAGACTCATAAAACTGACCGGTTGGTCGAAGATTGTGGCGAGCAAGGTAGCTCGTCCTGTGGCGAGAGCGGGGGTATATCGCCTGTGGACAATGAACCTGACATTCAAAAATAGGAATTATGCCTAAGCGGGTAGCAATCAAGCCTCGTCATCGTGATGGTCGTCGTCCGGCTAATCGTACTTACGCATGGAAGAAGGCTCATGGTTTGTTCAAAGACCGGACACCAAAGAACCCACGTAAGCCCAAGGTAGTCGAGCCCGTCTTAGAGCCTCAAGAAGACGTTGTGCCTGTTCAGGCTCCCGATATACCCATCCCCGTAGAAAAACCCGTTGTAGAGTCTCCTATGAAGCCAAGTGAGGTTCTGGGTGATGGGTTGCATAAGCTTGATGTCTCTCCGCTGGTTTTGTTTATAATCACGTATTTAGCTGCTCGTCATTTACCGGTTGATTGTGCTAAGGTTCATTTGACGTTATGTGATGCTTTGAGCAAGTTAGGTGGATCTTCCAAGATGGCGATTGATTTGGCGCGTGGTTTTGCTAAGTCTACGTATGCCAGCAAGTTTTGGCCGTTGTATTTGATTATGGAGGGTAAGTATCCTGAGATTCAGATGATAGGTCAGACGGGTGGTTCGGCTGGTGTAGCGACGAGGAACCTGACTTGGATTAAGAATGAGTTAGAGACTAACTTATTGTTACAGAGCGACTACAAGTTCAAGCGGGGTCGGGCGTGGGGTCAAGACCACATACAGGTTATCAGGTCTGATGGAAGCAAGGTAGACGTCTATTCGCGTGGTAAGGGTTGCGCTATTCGAGGTTCACGCGGTATTATCATTTGTGATGACTTGCAAGACCAGACGGACGTGGAGAGCGAAACGGTTTTAGCGGCCGATGAATTATGGTTCTTTTCTGACGTAGTGCCTATTTTGGTTCCGGGTCAACCGTTGGTTATGATAGGTTCGGCGTTGTCTCCCTTAAGTTTACTATCTAAGTGTAAGGTACACCCACAGTTTCATGTGTTGGAGTTCCCGGCGTTAGACGATACTGGTCGGTCGATTTGGGAACAAGGTCGCTCAACGGAGTGGTTGTTAGAGCAAAAGGCGTTGATGGGTGATGACTTGTTTAACGCCAACTATATGTGTAAACCGCTGGTTTCGGGTAATCCCGTCTTTAGGCGTGAGTGGTTTAGATATTACGAAAAGGGAACGGCGTTTTACGATAAGTTACGGGCTAATGGATTACATACGATTGTTGCAATGGATGCGGCCTTTTCATTACGTAAGGGGGCGGACTATACGGCTGTCGTAACGCTGGGAATGACAAGAGAGACTAATCCGAGAGCTTACGTCATGGATGTTTTCCGGGGTCAGGTCACAATACCCTCAGCGGCAGAATGGTTGTTTGGTCAAGCGGCGCAATACAATGCCAATCTTGTGTTTATAGAAACAGATAAGGTAAACCCACCCGAAGACAACGATGTCATGTTACTTGAGTTCAAGCGGGTGATGGAACAACATGGCCGGAGATTCACGTTGGACTGGGAACATCCAAAACAGGATAAGGTTAATCGTGCTTTTTCGGTACAGGGAATGTTCCAGTCGGGACGGGTGTTCTTTGATAAGAACGACAAGAACCAGATTATGTTGATGAACGAATTAGAGATGTTCACGGGTGATAAGAAGTATCATGACGATATGGTAGATGCTATTGTTCACGGTTTGAGACGAGGATTGGTAGCTAAGGGCAAGAGTGCTAAACCGTTATATAATCCAGATTCGCGGCGTGGTTTCCAAGATGAATTTACAGGGTGGGGATGATGGTTGATAGTGTATATATTACAGGTAAATATCATTCCGCCTCGAACACATATCCTTCTGTCGGATGGATTGAAATATCTGTCAGTATGGATTTGCTGGAGACACTTAAGGGACATGCCTATCGAATCGTTGACGTTATCGGGTTAGACAAATGTAATAACTCCGCAGAGTCATTTGATCTCGAAAATAACCATGATAACGGTAAGGCTATTGAAATCAAATTGGAGGTTATGGACAATGACCGATAAAGAGATACATGAGTTGGCACGGGATAGAGCAGTAAAATGGGCGTACGATGAGGTATCTCGTGGTCGGTCTGTTGAAAAATGCGTTCTTGCTATGGTATATCAGTTAGAACGAGCGGAACTTGAGGGTAATCCGATTCCTCCAACCAAATTTATTCGTGATTCGTTTGAAGTAAGGACAGAAGTGCTGATGGTGGCAGGTGGGGGTGATGGTGTTTAAATCCCCAGCAACATCCCAAGCACAAGGTACTACAATTTCCGTGCCAAGTCAAGAACTATTTTTCGGTGCGGCTGTAACTCGTTGCGAGAGAATGAGAAAAAATTGTGTCGAAAACAGTCTCCGACAAAATAGGTCGGAGATTATTGAGATATTGAGTCCAGAAGGTGTTTCCTGAATCTGATTAGTAATAGCAATGAGTTACGATATTTACTTAATGTAATACTTTAAATATGGTTTTTCTGAGTATGTGGGACAATGAGTTAGGTCGGAGATTATAAGTGGAATCAGTAAATTTGAATTGGGAAGAACGGGCTAAGAAGCGCGTCCTTGAGGATTTTGGGCGAGCGGAAACATTCTTGCGTCCGATACATCAGGGATGGTTATCTAATTATGAACATTATCGGTCAGGGCAGACTAATCAGGGTTTGACGGAGCGTAGGTCAGACCATTTATTCCCCGTCCCCTTTACTACCGAGCAAGTAGATACTTTCTGTGCTATGATGAACGATAAACTGTTTCATATGGGTTCGCCGTGTACGATATACCCACGTGAAGACACCGACAAGGCCGATGCTGATGCCAAACAATCTATGTTTGACTATCACGACGAGATAGATGATGTCGAGATGAAGATTCGCTCCAGTACCAAAGATGGGGCATTATATGGAATTTTACCCGTTAAGGTTGATTATCAAGAACGTAAGCGTAGTGAAGTCGTAATGATTCCACGACCCGTTACCGACGAAATGGGGCAACCGATTCTTGACCCCACCGGTATGCCGGTAATGACAAGGGAGCCGAGAGTGGTCGAAGTCCCTGAATTTATGGGGGCTGCCGTTACTAAATTAGACCCCTTCGATACCTTCTTTGTCCCGGAAAAAACCGCACATGGCGATGGACATCCGATAATTATTCGTACTCGCAGACGTATTACCGAATTTACCGATAAGTATTTCTTTAACCAAGACAAGATTGCAAAAAAGGCTTCTTCGGCCAGTGCCGGTATTGGGTCTGATGATAGTTTACGTGAACGTCGCAAGTTAGCCGGTCAATCGATTGACAATGAGTTCTTCAAAGACCATTGTATTTATCTTGAGTGGCAAGGTTATTATGACCCCGGTGAAGGATTACAGTCGGCTGATGGTGAGAAGATGGAACCGGGACATTATGTCATTGGTGTTGTTACTGGCATACAATACGAAGACACCCTTGTCCGATTTGATAGAGACCCCTTAAAACTCGGAAAAGAAAATATCATCGTTGGGAACATTGAAAAGGATGACGGTTCATTTATCGGTTATTCTCTTATTGATAAATTTCATGCACTACAACACGCACAAGATACTATAACAGGAATGTTGATAGCCAATCTCAAGCAACAAGTTAAGAGACCAAAGGTCGTTAATAGTGAAGCTATTAAAATTCCCTCACAGTTGAATACTGCCGTTGATGAAACCATTGAAGTTGATTGTCCCGAAGATGTTCAGCGTGCGGTTTTTTATCCTGCCGTACCCAATATGTCGCCGGATATTTATCAGGGATTGGCTATTTTCCGTCGTATGGGACAAAATGCTACGCGGATACATGATACCGCAGAAGGTGGTGCCCAACAGGGGGTGGAAACCTTTGGTGAGGCGCAGATTCTTACTGGCGCAACCAATATGGCTATCAACAGCTATCTCAAGGTGGTTGAAGGTTCACTTATAAAACCACTATACGACATGAGAAATACTATCAATAGTTATTTCCTCGATGAGGAATATGTTATTCGTGTCGTTGGCGAGAAGGGGCTTGAGTGGCGTAAGATTGAACCGGGTCAGATACGGGCATCGGTCGACTTTGTTTGTGAAGCATCAAGCCGCGAGATGGAACGTGGTGTTGTTGCCCAACAGATATTGCAAAGCTTGAAACCTATTACTGAACTTGTTCCTATTTGCCAAATGTTGGGATTGCCATTACCACGACCGGATATTTTAATGAGTAAATTGCTCGAACAATGGACATGGAGTCAAGCCCAAATTGTTAAGATTCTGCCATCGACGATGGTTTCGTCTGAGCAGTTACAACAGATGATGCAGTTACAACAGATGATGGGTGGTGGAGTGCAACAGATGCCTACCAATAATCAAGGTGGTAGTGGCATGGAATTACCACAACCACGCAATCAAGAAGAATTAAACGCTTCCATGCAGGGGCGCAATAGAACACAGGCGGGGAGGATATAATGGGACTACCCATGTCCAGTTATTCACCCCTTGATATAAAATGTCCAAAATGTGGTGGGGATAACCTTAAGCGGTTTTTATATGGACGAGACCTTAGCGAAAATCTGGTATCATTTTCATTAGATTCTGGTGTTATGATGACTTACGTTTGTCGAGACTGTGGAGTACCGTTTAATTTGTCGGAAGTTAGAAATAGTCTGATAGGTGATTGGGAATGATTCTGACCTGTCTCATACTTGCCGCCGTTTTGCTTTATACGGAAGAGCGCATAACCAGATTCAATCTTGGTACGTGGTTTAATGGATTCGGGTCGTTAGATTCGGTGTGCAGTGGAACGTCCGTTCAGCCGATGCAATATCGGGTATTGATTCCATGGTTGTACCGGTATCTGCCATTTCCACCGAGTCTTCGTCTGTATATGTTTATTAAATATATCGGGATGGTGCTGGCCTTGTATGGAATAGGTGCGTTTTCTTTGACGTTGGGGATACCGTGGCAGTTCTCGGTGTTTCTATTATGTGCCATATTACCGATAACATTTTTCTTTGATTACACGGATTGTTACTATGAATTTGCATTTTTATGTTTAGCGTGGTCTTTGGGACAGCAGGATGTATCCATGTTGTGTGCGATTGCATTATTGGCATCGCTCAACAGAGAAACCGGGGTCTTTATACCATTGGGTTGCTATTTTCTTGGGTTGGGGGTATGGCAGTCTATTAGTGTTTTGATATGCTCATTATGCGGACTTGCCATCCCAAGATTGGTATATGGGAAAAGACCCCGGTATTGTTCGTTATCGCAGATTAAGGAGAATATAAAAGTCATCATGGCGAGAAAGTGCATAACTGAATACCTTTTAGCCTTGACGATATTTGTCGCATATGTTACGGTCGGGATTGTATCTCATCCATCAAGAGAGTTAATGAATCTTTATTGGTTGATGGGTGGTTTCGGGTTGTTAATGTTGATACCGTCGCGGTGGAATGAAGTGAGAGTGTTCATGCCAATGTTGGCGGTTTTGATACCGATGTTCTGGTTTGTCTAATTGGGGGGCGTTAAATTGAAGAAGTTTCTATTTCTACTATTGATGGTGTTGGTTTCTGGGGCGTTTGCGGATGATGCCATTCATCGAATCGAAACCTTTAATATGGTTATCACCGATGCAGGTGATACGGCAATGAATATGGCGATTACACCATTGGCGGTTGGTACGGGAGCGTATAATTCATATGCTTTTACGGACACTTTCCTAACTAATGCCGATAAGGATACGGCAGAGATTGTCTGGACTTCTCCGGCTACCGGCACAACCGTTGCTATGATTTGTGACTCGATGGTTAAGTATATTAATGCGGGAACTTGTGGTACCTATTTAACAGCAGAAGATTCGACTACCTATTTTAAGATAACATCAGACCGTAAGGGGTTGTCATTTAAGATTCTGTCTACCGCTGACACCGTTTTGACCAACGATACCGCAACTGCAGTTCCCAATAAAACTTCATGGGGAACAACGGTCGATACTTTACCAGTAACTAATGATTTGCTTGATTATGATGGTCTATATGGTCGAGTAATTATTAGAAACCCATTAGCCTCGTCTGGGTATACATCCAGTTCGGTTGGTTCGGGCAATGCTGATTCTTGTACGGTGGTTTTGGTTTCGGCGATGTCGTCTGGACAATCGGGCACATATTCTAAGCATCTTGATTCTAATGCGATTGCCGCCCTACCATGTTCCCTAAAGGTCTCACGACCATATGTGGCGGCTAACGATAGTTTGTTTTTGGAACAACTGTTCTTGATTATTACAGTCAAGGATACTATGACCTACCCCAATGGAAGAGTTATTCCTTGTGATGTAGTGGGAGACTGGAAACTCATTGAACATTGATTTCAAAATTGCCCAAGAAGGTGAAATGTGTGAGGCATTTCTTGGTAGTCCTATTGGGAAATGGCTTATTGCGAAACTCGAAGAGCGGGCAGACAATCTCGTCAACCGACGTGACGGGAAAGTTATCCGTGACCTTGAGCAAATAAATTTCGATAACGGGCGGCGTGCCGGGATTCTCGACATTATCGCCTACTGCAAAAACGCAGTTGACCTTAAAAACAGGGAGCTGGAAAAGACCAGTAACCCCTTAGGAGAGTAAAATGACTAAGAAGAAACTCCAAGACCTTGAACCAGAAGAACTGGAGAAGGTACTCGAAGAGCAATCAGCGGAACCCGAAACCCCGGAGGTGGTCGGTACATCCGAACCTGAGCAAACAGAACAGTCTACTCAGACTGAACCGGAAACTCAAGAAGAAGTAGTCCTTAATCCATATGAACAAAAGTTCAAAGAGTTGGGGCTTGATAAGCAATATACGTCTATTGATGATATGATAGAAAGGATACCGTTTTATAACAAATATACTACTCAAGTAGCACAGGAAAATGCTCAACTCAAACGAGACCTTGAGGAGCGCGACAAGAGAATGCGTGACCTTCAAACTCGACGTGATGAACCCGATGTGGAATATGACCCCAATCGGTTTGTTGAGCGACCCCATGAATATTTGGATAAAAGGTATCCGACAAGAGATGAAATCGCCGCATTACAACAGAGAGTACAGAAATCAGAAGAAGACCGACTTGCTGAAAAAGTCGAAAGGTTTTCCGAGAAACATCCTGATGTTGCTCAACTACAACCTTTTATGATGCAACTTTATCAGCAAGACCCCGGATATGGATATTTGAGAGACCCTCTTACCGCACTTTATCGGGCGGCCAAAGAGTACGTCGATACTCAAATAACACCAACCAGAAGGGCGGTTGAATCTACGAGTAAGATTGTTCGTCATGCTGAAAAAGAGCGGGCACAGACTACGGGGACGGGCGTAAAGCCTACGTCAACTCGCGGCGTGAGTCCTGCCGACCTGACGAATAAGTCGATTGAAGAATTAGAGAAAATGTTTGGTATAACAAACGAATAAATAGGAATATTTTTTAGGGGGCTACATAAATGGCTTGGTATGATGATGTCCTTGCTGGTACTACCCAGACTTCAACGGGTAGTATTGGTTTTGGATTACAGATTTACTATGATAAGAGTTTTCTGAGGACCGTACAAGACTCATTGCGCCTTGTGCGGTTTGGTCAGAAACGCAGTATACCCGAAGGTGGGGGTAAACAGATACGCTTTTTCCGGTATAATCAACCCGCCGTTTCGACTACGGCTCTGACTGAGGGCGTGAACCCGGCGGCTACGGCCATCACGGGTCAGGAAATTAATGCTACGATTGCTGATTATGGTCACTTTTCAGCCCACTCATCGTTGGTTTCTCGTACTCACATTGACCGGAAATTGGCCGGTGTGACTAAAATTTGGGGAAACGACGCAGCTTCGACACTTGACCTTTTGACATGGACAGAACTTGCCAATGGCGGCATCTGGCCCGTTCATTGCAATTGTTCTGGTGCGACCTCATTGGTATCCTATACCTATGAAGGTCAGATTGCTACCAGCACTACCAATGCCAGTATCACGTTGATTCTATCTGGCACTTCCGCCGCAACGGGTTTGTCTAACGACTGGTGGAATGGTGGTTTGTGCTGTGTTTACAAGGGTACTGGATACGGACAAACGCGCGTGATTACCGACTACGCGGCTGGTGCCACGACCGCCAATAGTGTTGTGACTATTAGTGGTGGGTTTGAGACGGCATTGGATTCGACATCATGGGTTCGTATGGTTCGGACGGCTGGTGTTACTACGGGCATGATACCGACCTATGATATTATGATGGAACAACAGGCGCAGATGGTAGAGAATAAGGGTACGCCTATTAGTAATGGATATTTTGTCTTTTTGGCTCACCCCAAAGTAATCAAAGACTTGAAGTCGGATTCAACTTGGATTCCTCTGGCGCAATATGAGGGAAATGCTGGTGGAATTATCAGTGGTGAAATGGGTCGATTCTGTGGTATGCGAGTAGTTGAATCAACGCAGGGTTATCGGCATACGGCGGGAACCGTCCAGACATATGTCGAAACCGCGGCTGTTCGCTTGAGTCTGATTTTGGCTCAAGAGGCTTTTGGTGTGGTAACGATTGGTGGAGATAATCCGGCCAGTCCGTCTATCATCATTAAGAATCCGGGGCCGGGGGATACTTCTAACCCGTTAAACCGGTTCTCAACCGTTGGTTGGACTATCCCATTCACGGCGAAAGCACTTAATTCTAATTGGGCGATTGGGTTGTTTAGTTATCACGTATAACTATGGATGTTAAACTTGGGGGTGGGGCATCTCACCCCCAAACATAAGGAAGGATGATGAAGAAACATAAAAGAAAAGGCACCCCGATGTTAAATCAGATTATGCAGAAATGGCGTGGTAAGCCGGGGATTACTATTGGTAGACCGATTAAAGACAGGCCAATGTTTGCTAATCAGATGCAAATAGATTTCATGTTTCGAGAATTGAGAGACCGCGGATATGCTGTTGATGAAAGAGATTTATGGGGGCCGAGGGGAGCGTCTATTATTGCCGGTTCTCGTAATCTTATAGTTGAGGGGTTTTTGGCAAGAGATGGCAAGAATGGGCCACGACACGAATATCTATTGTTTATAGATGACGACCAGTCATTTCCACTTGATTCTAATCCGGCGGATTGGGTGCAGATGTTAATTGATGATGATAAGGATATCGTTGGTGCTATGACGGTAAGGAAATGGGCACCATTTAATCCTAATATCGGAATTTATAATGGCGAGGAGATGAAACAGGTTGGTCGATGGCCGGAAAATGAATTATTCCGTGTTCATCAAATAGGATTTGGCATGGTCTTGGTTAAAAGAAAAGTGATAGAAGATTTATATCATCGAACAGACCCCCCGTCACCGATATTCTTTGACCCTATTGAGTACGAACCCTTGCGTGGTGCAGTATCGTTGCGTGGCGAGGATTATCGTTTTTGTATAGAGTCAATGCGATTAGGATATGACCTATGGGTTGACCCTCGGATACCATTGTTACATATAGGTGAATATCATTATGGAATCGAAGACTATAAATATGTTCGTGAAAACAAGATGAAACCAGAAGATATAGGAATAGATTTATGCCAACATACCCATTTGTATGCGGAACTTGCGGACAAACTACGGAAATCATCGCCACAATCTCGAAAAGACCCGGAGAATTTATCCGATGCGGCACGTGTGGCTCTCCAGCAAAAAGAAAGTATTGCTGGTTCCAAATTGCCGGACTCTACCAGTTCAACCCCGCCAACCTCAACGCCGACGCAGACATAGATTGGGCGGAAAAAAAGAAAGCTAAAGAACGATGGATATAACTACATTTAATAGTTACGTTGCCAAGTTATATGGTCGGGAAATTGCAGACCCGTTAGTCGTGAACGCCTGCCAAATGGCGGTAAATTCATTTAGTGGTACACGACCGTGGTCATTTACTTGTGCAAATACTACCAAGACCGCTAATTCCAGTGGTATTATTACGTTCGACGAGGATTTCGACGGCGTAATTACAATGCGAGAAAATACCTCAAGTAGTGGTGGGTGGATACAAGTATGGCCTGTCGAAAAGTTCGATTGGGAAGTTCCGCGATTGGATAATCTTACCGGAAGTTATCCTAAGGTTTGTAAGGTATATTATGAAGATGGCGAATGGAAGGGGCAACTTGCCCCGCCAGTTGCAGTAGATGTTTATATTACCTACAAAAAAGATATAACGAATATTGCCGACATCCCCGCTAAATTCATACCCGGTCTTGTGGCTTATGCAAACTTCTTTATGACTACACCGGTTCAGGCCGAACATGGAATGGCCGAGGTTATTTTAACTAAGATAATAAAGAAATTGTGGAGAGAAGACCGTCGTTCATGGGCGTCCCTATTTAGAATGTTCGATGAGGCCGAGGTTCGTAGATATGTAAATTGGTGGGGGCCGTGGGATTGGTGATATTATGAAAAAGTTTATAATCATATTTCTCTTTTTATTGTTTCCGGCATTTGTTTCCGCTGTACAGCCCGATAGCACAATAAAAATAATGCGTTCGGGTCTATATGAACAACTGGGTATGGATACCACGGGAACCGATGCGGAACCAATATATTTGGCAAACAAACATCTTCAATATGGGGTTGAACGTGCTGGTTGGGATTTGGGTATTGAAGTATCTAAGATGATTGCTACTACTGCCAACCGTTCCGCCATATTACTTGATACCGCTCTTATTCGGACTATTGGGGTTTTCGCCGACACTCTTGGTGGAAAACCAATTCGGACATTGAAACCAGTATCGCATGATAGTCTAAGTAATACACAGTATGACGGTGCGATTACAACCGGTAGGAATGCTACACAATATTTTGTGTTTGGTGATTCTATATATATAGCTCCGATATCAAGTGATGTTGATACTATAACTGTACTCTATTATAAAAAAACAACTTATATGGCAGATACGACAACGGCAACAAATCTACCGATGGAATATAGGCGCGTAGCTATTATGTGGGCGTGTTATGAAGCCAGTGAGCACATGAATAATGGACGTTCCGAGGAATTTCTGAAGAGATACAATGAACAAATTATGTCTTTGTGGGGTGCGAGATATGGTAAGGTCGGCAAGTAGTCTTTTCCTTCTCATATTTCTTCTATCTGGTTTAGTCTTCGCACAACAGCAACCATCGTTGTCCATTACTGCGTTTGGTGGAGTGGATAATGCCAAGAATCCATTACAGACTGAGGTCGGTAGTGCTGACTTATCCTTGAATTGGGATTATTCTCAGACTTTTGATGGGATACACAAGCGTGACGGTTGTAGCCTTTATGTTCAAAGAGCCAATGTTTGGCTCAATGGTATCTGTGCCTATATAAGGGACAATGGCTCGAAAAGATTATTTGTTTCGGCCAATCCGACTATTTCGGGTATGGATTGTCTCTGGAATTATATTTATTTTTCGCCATTGAATGGAACCTCTCTCGGTACGATAACTGGATATTATCAGTATAAAGGTAAAACCCCCCACTGGTGTCTCTATAACAACGAGTTGATTATCGCTAATGGCCAAAACCGTCCCGTGAGATTTGTTGATTCTATTGGTTCGGTTCAAATGGTGCGTCCATTGACAGAAGTACCCGTTGGTCATCTCGATTTTGCGCCAGTGAATGTGAGTGGAACACGACCGGTATTGAATGGCAATTACTATTATGCTATACGTACGTCTCGACCAGAGCAAGTAGGTAATGTGCGGGCGTGGCGAGCGTGTGCCGACTCAATGAATCTGTATAATGCGTCGTGGCGGATTAATGTCGATAGTGACCAAGTGGCGATTTATAACTTTCCACGTATGGGTGCGATTTACGATGACAGTGGTGTTATTGCCGTAGATAGTCATTATTGGCATAGCTGGTGGCATCCGACGGATTCCTATCTTGTCATTGATACTGTTTTTGCCAATACATTTTTTTATCCCGATTCTGTTTCTATTCAGATTGGACGTACGAGGGCGAATAAGACTGTTTCCGATTCATTCTTTTTGATTGCCACGAATACTTATTCTAATATGAATGTTGGTTCAGTTCTGGACTATATTATAGATTCTACCCGTGACGATTCTCTTGGAAAAACTGGTCATTCTTTCATCGGTTTTGTAGACACTATCATTAGAACACAACACCTCGATACCGACGTAGGCGATACTATGCCTCACGATACTACCTTCAAAATCGGGCAGGTAATGTGGCTTGGGACAGATACTATTGTCGATACGGCATGGACGGGAATGTCTAAGGGTATGCGCCGGATGGATAGTGTCTGGAAAGCAACTCATTATTGCATTGTCCTAAGAGATACGGCAACGGGGATGGTAACGGATTTTGGCCCGGCAGTACGCATACCAATAACTTCATACGCCGACTCAGCCGATACCGGAGCATATGGTAGAATATACGACTATGCCATTCATCTTAGTATTCCCCCGGAACATCCAAACTATAGATATCTCCAGAGACTACTTTGTCGACGGCGTGAAAATCAAATAATGCGGACAGAGAAAGACACGGTTTTCTTTGGTGGTTATCCGGCGATATTAAATCCTAAATATGAAGGAAAGTTGGGCGAGTCTCCGATTTTCACCGGTTCTCCCCTTGATGGTAAGTATTTATGTCTTAGAGACAACGGTGACACTATGTCCTCTCTGCACTCCCATTCTCTTCTCTATTACGACAAAGAAGATAAATGTTGGATGTGTCGTGAGAATCCGGTTGTCAATGATTCTAATGTTCTCCATACCATGTTAGAATCGTGGTATGTGGTTGACACTCTACCGCCATCTGATTCGGAGGGTATTTATTATACGGCATATCAGGGTATCTACGTTGATTCTTTGCCGTGGTCGAAGATATCTACATCGTTACGGTTGATGATTCCCGGATATACTCATGGACAGATGGATTTCCCTGTTGTGATGCGCGACCGAGTTTATATGGCATCGGGTAATCGGGTTTATTATTCCGAGATTACTCAAGATGGTGCGAATATTGGACTATGGTATCCAGAGAATGCTTTCGATGTCGGTAAAGACGATGGCGATGAAATAACCTGTCTTCATGTGTCGGGCAATGAGTTACTGATTGGTAAAAACAACTCAATATGGACAGCAAATTATACTGAGGCTGGTGTTCATCAAGCGCGACTCATGGTAAGTGGTGTCGGTATTATTGCCAGTAATTCAATAGTTGATATTCCGGGCGGCGGATATGCGTTCCTTGCAAGTAATGGGATATATTCATTTTCTACGGCACTGCAATCACAGTATAAAGAAACCGGCGGAAACCTGCCTATGATATCTACCCAGATTCAGAATAATCTGGATAAGTATACGTTGGCGGCCAAGCGAGAATGTTACTCGTGGTTGACACCAGATAAACGTAATGTAGTTTTTAGTTTTCCGACACTGGATACTTCGTGGGTATATTCGATACCAACGGGACAATGGAATGCGTGGACATTTGCCGCACGACAGGGAACGTATTATACCACTACACAACAACAAGATATGCGTCCAATGGATACATTTATATTCATCAAGAACTCAGACGATTATGTATTTCGATATGGGGGCACGAAGAAAGATTCTGGTGTTTCGATAACATCGACGTGGGAATCACAACCGTTATTTGTCAGTAATGGTAAATGGGGTAAGATAAATCAATATGGATTGTGGCGTGCGTCGAACGTTTCTAAACCCCTTACGGTTACATTTTATAATCAGGGTGATACGTCAACCGCAAAAACAGATTCGACGCAGTATAAATATCGGCTTATGACCGTTACTCCAAAAGAGGCAATGTATTATAAGGTGCGGTTATCGAGTAGTGCTGACAGTTTAGCAATACAAAAATTAGATTTATGGTATGAATTTTCAAGTGATTTAGGTAAAAAATAGGGGTGAGTTAGATGAATCCTGAACTATTTCAGCAATTTCTTCAACAATATTACGCACAGAACCCAACAAGTTATTTCGGGTCGCAAGCTGGTAGTGGCGGTCAAGGTGGCGGGGGAGGGGGTAGTACCCTACAATCCATGATGAGTACATTACAGGGCGGTAGCCCGTGGGGGGCGGTAGCGGGCGCGGCGTTGACCGGATTGTCGAGCCTACTTGGTGGTAAAAGTGCACAAGAGAAGGCCCTTGAATGGTCAACGGAGCAAAAGAAACGATTATCGAGTCAATTTGGTAATCAGTTAAAGACTGGTGGGGACGTTATCAACAACACCTCGATGTTGGGTATGTTGGATAAATACCGCACAAGTCAAATGCCAACCAATGCTCGTATTATGTCGGGAATGTCGAGGTTCGGCGGAATCGGGTCGCCGGAACTGGCCAATATGGGATATCGTCAGCAACTTGCGCCGGAGGCTGGCTATATGCAGAATCTACAAGAAAAGAATGTGGCGTTTACACAGCAACGTGATGCGCAATTACGTCAACTCTTAGCTATGTTGGCGGGATAACATATGGATACAAGAGAAATTCTTAGAATACTTACGGGTACTGCTGGTGCTGCACTGAGTGGGTATAATCAAAATCGAGAAAATCAGAATACAGTTACTCGACAGAAGATGGCAATACTGATGGATGAATTGGCGCGACAACAACAACAGGCGAACGCCGATAGGGCATATGGGTTAGATACACAACAGTTCCAACTCCAGAAGTTTATTCAAAATATGAAACCATATGAGGCTGGACGGCAGGCACTTTGGGAACAAGACCAATCTGCGAGGGAGCACGCCAATCGTATGGCTGAAATTGCAGCTCAGGGAGCACAGTATCGTCAGACGCAGGAAAACGCTGCCGCACTGGGGAGTAAGACATATCAACAGGCTCCACCTTCACCGAGTGAGATAACAAATAAACAAAACAATATCTTAGCTCAATTCGCTGGTGGACGTGACTGGAGTGGAACAACACAGAAACCGGTGGGTAATCTTCCTTCTAGGGAAGAATTGGTGGCTTTTCTTTTGCAGGCACAACCCATGGATACGAATATTACTAATAACAAGTGGTATAATGCTGGTAAATCCGATACTTTGATTACCCCAAATCCCGACTATAAACTTCGGCGTGATTATCAAATGCTTTCTGGGGATACTATACCGGATTATCCCACAACGACATCAACAACTACGCCAGAGAAAGCCACACCACGAAGTATGGCGATAGATGAGATTATTGGTAGGGTCGGTCAAGAGCGGTGGAATAAGGCGAGTCCGGCAGAACAAGAAGAAACCATTAATGCCATTATAGGAAAGTTTAAATAAGTGAGTCTTTTAGAAGATTATCAAAAGGCCGGTCAGTCCACATCTAATAATAGTCTCTTAAATGACTATGTGACCGCCAGTAAAAAAGAAACAGTTCCCGCATGGCGAGAAGGATTATACCCTTGGCAACATGGTTTTCAGAACGTTTCCTCGCGATTTTATAATAGGGCGGGCAACCTTATAGAACTTCTCGCCACCCAAGGTGGCGGATATCCCCATGGAACGTTGGCTGATGCCGGGCGGTGGGCGGCCAAGGGATTACGTGGTATTGGAGAGCGTGTAGCCCCGACAGGAGAAGTCAAGGGTTTTATCCCTAAATTAGCGTCTGGGACTGCGGACATATTGGGAGAAATACCCTTATTGATTGCAACCGGGCCGGGAGCACCCGCCCTTGCCGCCCTTGAGGGGGGGCTCGATGCCGACCAAACCAATCCCTTGGCTATGGCGACTGGTGCGGCACAAGGGGCATTAACACTAAAATCCCTACAAGGACTCAGTGCACTAAAATCATTATTGGCGCGTACTGCGGTTGGTGGTGGAACTTTCGGTGGGTTGGCGGCGGCGCAGGGTTCTCCAACGGAAGATGTCGCAGCCCAGACTGTTCTTGGTGCTATAATGTCGCTTCCGGGTGGTGGTAAAACCGCCAACGAACAGATTTTAGCTCAAACAAAAGGATATCGTCCGAGTCCCGAAATGGTGGCACGAGAATATGCGGCGGCAACAAGGGAAATGCCGAAAACTACCATAGACCCGTCGGTGTTTGAAAATCGCCCCCTACTCCAATTACCCGCACCTACTAATGAGGGTGTGATGATATCGCCCCAACGTGGTAGATTGATAAAGAAAATAGGGTATGAGACTTCTAAAACAGGTAAGACCGGGAAGTTTATTTACCCAACTGAAAAAAATACTTTACTAAACGATTACTTAAAAGCGTCGGAAGGGGAAGAGCTTGGGCGACCCGTACCCATCGAAGGGACGGGCGGTGAAACGCCTACAGCAAGTGGAGTGGTTCAAACACAAGGGCAAGTAAAACCACGAGTCTTAACCCCAGACGAAATACCCTTCAAGGCGGCGGCTGATGCAGTAGGGGTTCGTTATGACGGGATGATGGATTTTGGTGTTAAGGGTCGAAAGGCGCAACTGACATTGACAGAACCGGGGTGGGGAACAAGTTTCTATGCTAAAACACCTAAAGATGTCGCTATCCGTGCCGAGGAAAAGCGTGCAGCATATCGGGCGGCAGATGAGGCGAAGAAGTCGACCTCGGAACAACCTGTACCACAAACAGACACAAGCGTACCAGAAATAAGTACACCCGTTCTACCGGATAAGACGGTTGTTCTGGAGGGTGGGACACCGGGGAACATGGCCCCATCTCGACGTGCTGAGCGAACCGAGGCGGTCGCAGTTGATGCTAAGTTGACCGAGGGGTTTGAGGGGTTAGCAAAATACGCAAAGGAACATCAGGGTGATTGGAACAGGGTTGCACGGGAACTTGTTGAGATTGACCCAATAAGGGCCGACCGAATAGCAATGGGAAAAGAATCTTCACCGGTCGGCACCCGTGATGCGGCAGTATTTGGTGCGGTTGAGGAAAGAGCGACGAAGGCTGGAGATGTAGAAACATTACGTCGTTTGGCGACCGAATCAACCGTTGCCACTCATTTAAGTGAATATGGCAAGGAAATCAAGGCAGCAGATTCCGGCGCGGACGTTCTCGATAGTCCTGTTCGTGTAATGCAGGATATTAGTAAGACAAGAGCTGAAGAGAGTACGCGAACGGGTAGGAAAAGAGTCCAACCCGCGGAGGTCGAAAGATTACGAACTGAACTTGAAACGGCACAAAACGCCCTGTCTGCGCGTCTCACTGAAAAAGTAGCAAAGAGAGAACCGATAAAGTATGGGGCGAAAAATAAGATTGTTACTTTATCGGACTATGAAATAACTAAAGCAAAATTAAGAGAGCGATTTAGTGGCACTCAATTAAATGTTGGCATTGACCCCGAAGTTATAAAGGATTTAGGGAAGATTGGAACATATCATTTCGAGGCTGGAACGCGGGCATTCGCGGAATGGTCGGCGAGAATGGTTGAGGATACGGGTGAATGGGTCAAACCCTATCTTAATGATTTATGGAAACAAACCCAGAATGACCGTCGCCAACGGATTGGTCTAAAGACACAAAAGACTCGCCTCGCAAACGAAGCAAAAAAACTTACCGGGAAACTTGAGAATCTTGATTTCACTAAACAAGAAAGACGGGCAATCGCACTTGATCCTGAAGCAATGGTCTTAAAGGCCAAACGTGATAGGGCTAAGGAAAATTATCAAATGGCGGCGAAGGCTGCCGGAGTAGTTACTAAAGAAGAGGCGACTGAAATCGTTCGCCTCTCGCAGGTTATGAGTGATGCTAAAATCAAGATGGAACAGGGCGGCAATAGACTTGTTTATGGTGCGGCAAGGGTTGTCCTTCAAAATTATGCCGATAGATTAAAGGGTGTTCATGCGCCAATTAAGACTATACTCAAAAACCGTACTGGTGAATTTGGAACTACATGGAAAGAAAATCCCGTTGGGGCCGTAGGTGGGGTTGGGTTAGACGCGGCAAAAGTAATCGCTGATAATAGTGTTACTTTAGTATCGACCCTTGACAATTCCTTTATCGGTAGTCAGGGTGTATATACTTTTGGGACGCACCCCGTTATATGGTATCGAGCCGCCATAAAATCTTTTGCGGATTTCGCTAAGACTATCGGCGGCAAGAATGCCCACGACGCACTAATGGCCGATGTTTATTCTCGACCTCGTTATATGAGTGGAGAATACCAAAAGGCGGGACTTTTACCCACTACAGAAGAACCCTTTCCGGGGACACTTGCTCAGAGAATCCCCGGTGTGGGCAGAGTATTGACGGCCAGCGAATACGCCTTTACTGGAAGTGCCACAAGAATGAGGCTTGGTACTTACGACTTACTTGCCGATAGGGCTATTAAAAACGGGGTAGATTGGAACATTAATCAACAAAAAGCTTTTGGTAAACTATGTAGTTCATTGACGGCTCGCGGTACGGCCAAGTGGACTAATTCCCCAATCATACGATTAGTAATGTGGGCACCGAAGATGTTGAAGGGACAATATGATATTCTAACAATGCATAGTCTCGGTGCGGGGCTGGAAACTCCACGTGCTCGATTTGAAGCCGCTAAGAATCTATTAAAGTTGACCGTCGAAACAGCATCCTTTATGACGCTTTGTAATTATCTTAAACCGGGGAGTGCGGAAACTGACCCAAGGAGTTCTGCTTTTGGTACGGTGAAAATAGGTGGGACTAACTTCTTGTATGGAACAAAAGCTATCGGTCTTGTTGTCTTAGCCTCACGATTAATTACCGGGGAAACCAAAAATGCCGTAACCGGTAAAATCACCAAATTAGAACCCGGTTATGGTAAGAGAACACGACTGGATGTTTTATATAGTTTTGTAACCAACAAGTTCAATCCTCCCGCTTCCGTATTGCGAGATGCGTTAAGGGGCACATTCTTTGACCAAACCCCCTTTACGTGGGGTGGTGCTATATATAGAGCACATACTCCCATTTTCTTGCAAAATGTCATTAATCTGAAAGATAATAAATCCGCTGCTGCAGTGGCGGGGGTAATAACTGATGGACTTGGTGTCCAAGCAACCACCTATACAAACAAAATCAGGGGTTCTTCCAAGCCCCCCTCAGGGAAACTTCCATCAATGGGAATGCCTAAACCATGAACGATAAGGAACTTACAATGACTGACTGCAAGACAAGAGATTGTCCATTTGACCCGGTTGAGTGGGGAAAATTAATCGAAAGACAAGACGACCACGCCAAACAACTTAGTCGTATCGAAGAGAAGATAGACAAAGTATTGGGCAATGGTCTTATTAAGCGTATTCGCCGTGTAGAATATACCGTATGGACATTTATCGGCGGTATCACAGTATTGGCGTTTTTGATAAAAGAACTTCATTTATTGGGGTGATTTATGGCACAAAGAAAATTATCCAAAGAAGAACTTGAGTCAGACAATAGGATGTGGACGGCAGTTATTGGCGGGTTGATATTTATTATAGTCTGTATTACCATTACGTTGATTGCCTGTCCGGGCTGGAGACCGTTTTAGATGAGACTTTGGAAGCAAAATGTCCTGATTATCCTGATACTGATTCTTCTGGTCTTATGCGCCGTCAAGATAAGCCGGGCTTCCGGCGAGGGCAGTATTACGATTACGGCGACTACTTCGTTAACAACCTCACCAATTCGGACAACCTTTATAACTGATATTGCCGCGAATATCAATTATACTTACTCGGCTGGTGGTGTCTTCTATGTCGGAAAAAATTACGATGGTTCAGTAAGCAGGCTTTATCATGGTATCACTATTCTTCCGACGCTCCGTGACAGTATCCGTATATTAGGGTCGACAAAACAAATAGACTCTTGTTTTATATACTATGTCGTCAACACCGCGGGAACTGCTGGTGACAGTGTTTTCGTTGCACCATTTCAAATAACCAGACAAACATTTGTATTTGGTAATGCCCTTGTAGCCGATTCTTGCGGCGTGACGTGGGACTCCGCCTATATGGTTGGTGATGGTTCTTGTTCTGGTACGGCGGCGGCATGGGGAACGGCAGGATGTCTTAATTCATCGACCGACCATGAGGCAACGCGGGACGGCGACTCCGTTTTATTAACTGCTGGCCCCGCAGACAATGGCGATACAGTTCGTTCCACTTTGTCTGCTGCAAATATAGCGGATACAAGTAATTATTTAAGCGTGGGATATGCCGTTGTATGGCTTCCCCTTGCTTATGGTGGTAATGATGGAGTGAGTTCACGTTGGACGTTTTCCCGCTCAACAACGGGGCAATTACCATTTGCAAGGATTTGGTACTCCGATAAACCGGCGGGGACAACGGGTTCTGGCCGTCGCAGTAGGATACTGAGGACAACCCAATGAAGAAATTACTCGCCATATTGCTGCTTTGTTGTGCTCCGGCGTTTGCGGGACAGTATGTAGTCACAAAAGTACCCGACACGCTTCTGGCTGGAGACCATAGTGCTGACACTTGGGATACCGTAACTATTCAGGGAACTAAGCTGACCAGCGGCACTGATGGTATTTACATCAATAGTAATTTTTGGTATGTGAATCTCGGTACGGACTCCATCGTTTTCGGGACAGATTCGACTATCAGAATGGGAACGTATCGGGGGCCGAGAGGTATATCCATCGGCTATCAGAAACACGATATTACTATTCATGGTGGGTATGTTCTGCATGATCCAGACAACATGGAAGCCAACGATAGCGTTTACGTTGAGGGTGATACTCTTAACTATTACGGTATCTGTTTCAAGATTGGCGGACAAGCCTACAATATCCTTCTCGATAGTATAATCGAAGCCAGAGTCAGGGGAGCCTATTATTCGCAAGTCGTAGAAATAGAGGGTAAGAATAACCGTATTCGCAAATGCCGTTTCTTCAATGATGCTTATGCCTATCCGTCGAGGACGATGTTTCAGGCAACGGTACTAAGTATTTCCTGCGATTCGGCCATGCTTACCGCACCGGGAGACTATCATGTAAAAGTAGATTCCTGTTATCTGGAAGATAACGCCCACGCCGCCGTTTATATGCGGTGGGCGGCAACCCAGACTAACGATTGTCCTAATGTCAAATTCTACGGCGATACCTTTGTAGTTGATGCTCGCAATAGAAAGTATGTGGGATTTCTCGGTCAGCTCGGAAAGAGCACGACACAGACCTATGGGATTGTCGGTACACGGGCGGGCAGGGGCACGGTAATAAATCACTGTGCTTTCCTTACTGGCACAAAGTACGGGGGCGGGCGGGGAATAAATCTGATTGGTGCGCTCGGAGTTGAGGAAGAGCCTATCGTTATCTGTTCAAGTTATTTCAATAATCACGAGGGTTACAATCAGGAATACGGCCCCGGCTCCGGCTATGGTTGCAGTGCGATGAAGATGAGACAATCTAATCGCTGGGTAAATATATTTGATAATGTCTTTATCACCACCGTCGATACCACGACCGACATTTGTGGACAGTACAATCCGAATGGAGAAGCTTTCGCTTATCAGGTTTGGGAAAATACTTCCCCGCCGTTTCATATAAATTTTACAAACAACATTTGTTCATTAAAGGCAATAACGAATGCCGATGGGTACGCATGGGATTGTGTGGCCTTCAAGTTTGATTATGTCAAGTATCTGGATACGTCATCACACTTCAAAGATAATAAGTTTTATTCTCAGGGTACATCAGTCCTCGACTACGGACAATATGATGGTGGTGGAGATTTCAGTTTAACAGAAGGGAATCTTCTCAAATTGGACACTACCGGCAAAGTATATGACCAATCGACGTTCAATCTTGGAATCTGGGGCGGCAACAACGGATATGATACTAACATAGTTTCCCTTAATGATAGCTTTGCCGGAGGTGCGTCGCCCAACTCAGTTACTCATATGTATCATGGTGAACCTGTTTTAACCGGCTATCAGGAAATCACCATTGCCCGAACCCTGAACCTGCACGTCAAGGGGACTAATGATATTGGCGTATCACAGGCGGCGTGTTCGGTCTGGAGTCAGTACGGATTAGTCGGCACTGGATTTACGAACGGGGCGGGCAATATCTCTTTTGTTTGCCCTTACGCCTATTACTCACGAACCGCACCGGATTCTGTAGGATATAATGATTATATAATTAGGGCACAAAAAGATACGGCACAAGCATATGACAGTTCGTTTACAATAAATCAGGTCGCCGCGATAGTGGCGGATACGTTGACCTTGACCCTCGGAAGTAACCCTCCAGAAGGATATAATCCGGCAACTCGACGGATTCAACGCTGGTATAGATTTAGAATATAGAGGTATGATGATGAAGAAGTTGTTTTTGGCTATAGTAATCCTTGCTTCAGTAGGGATGTGGCAATCGGTCGATGCCAGTATAAAGAAATCCAGCGAGACAATCACCGTTGGGATAACTGCCCCGCTTGATTCGGCAGGACTTCCGGGCGCGCCCGATTCAATTCAGGTTGTGGCGTGGCCGGATAATGCCACAACTGCCGCATATACGGCAAGTATCACGGCGATAGATGGCGACCAGTTTGACACCATTACGGTCGGCGGAGTGAAGACCTATGTATTCAGGGACGCTATCGCCGATATAGATGGTGCTGGTGGGAACTTCGAGCTGGCAGTATTCGTCACAGCGTTCTATAAAAAACTACCAACCCAAAGTCCTCCCTACTATGTGCAGGTCGTGTCTGATAGTTTAGAGAATTTTCTCGATGCTCCGATGGATTCCGCTAATGTGATAATTGCTAATCTGGCAAAAGGCATAGACTCTATTAATGCCATCCTTGATACGCTGCAATTATATGATGGACGCTATGCTCTTGCATCAGAACTCACTAAGGCCATTGATTCGATAAATGCGATATTGGATACTCTTCAACTGACCGATACCCGTCTTGACTCTCTTCTCGCCGCGGCAGGACATACGGCGAAGGTCGGAGCTGACCAGATATGGTCTTTACGTGGTTTACATATCAGGGCAACGGGTGACCACGACACCGCCATTATTGCACAAGGTGGCGACATCAACGGAATAGGATTTTATCGTTGGGGTGGAAAATATGGTTCATATTCATATGGTGAACAATATGCGGGTAGTTATGATACTGGCTTTGCTTTTGGTGCTCAATTTGGGGGAATAGTCTACGATATTGTCGGAGATATTCACGGAACCCTCACTCGCACCGATTCCGTCGGTGATGGCGGTGTAGAGGCCTTCTGGAACAAACCCTATAACAGTTCATTCACGGCCGGTTCAATGGGCGATAGTCTAAACAATAATCCTTTCGCCACAATCCTTGCGGCAGTTAACGCCGTTCCGCTTGGCACTTGGAATATCCCATTTACGACCGCCTTTACTGCCGGTTCAATGGGTGATTCGATGAACAACCTCGTAACGGTTGGACAAATGGCGAGTGTTTTTGGTGATACTATAGTGGCTCGTGATATGGCTACGGGCGCGGAAGTAACAGCTATCGACCCGCCGTCAGTGTCTGAGATATGGGATACATTGGGAGCTGCCGGTACTGTTGATAATAAGATTGACTCCACATTGGCCACCGCGTACACAATATTTGATAGTTTAATGGCCGGTGTCTGGGGTGGCGGAGGTGGCCTCGACTCGGCTACCGTCGAAGGTGCGGCAAAAGCAGCCCTACAAGCGGGCATAGACGCAAGTTTCGGGAAGATTCATGCTACGAATCTGATAATTAATGCTAATAATGCCGATACCGCAGGATTATGGATATCTAATACTGCAGGCGGTGGGGCCACCATTAAAACCTCGGCAGCGGGGAATACGGGACTATCTATACTTTCCAGTACGGGGCATACTCTATATATGAATGCAACAACGGGTAGTGTTGTACATATGAGTAATAGTAGTAGTAGTCCGACATTCCAAGTGACACAATCCGGTTCTGGCGATGCCGTTAAATTTCTAATAAATTCTGGAGCTACCGGACAAGGATATGCACTTGATTTACATAATGACGCGGCGATATCAACCACTGGCGGGGGTTTAAGGATAGAATCTTCAGCCGGTAATGCTTCTGCTCAGATCGGGAATACTTCCAATGCTATATTGGGTCGTGCCTTTTATGTTTACACGACCGGCGACTCTGGACATACTTTTGTTATTAGTAATGGAAGCGGAGACACGTCTGTCTCAACTCGCGCTTTTTATATAGAGGGGTCAAGCGCCTTCACATCCAGATATGGTAGAATTGAGGAGGCAATGTTAATACACACCGTTAAGCCCGGCGCTCCCGCTCTTTATATCTATGGGGATTCTTCCGCGGCTATTCGGGCCTCAACTTCTAACTCAACTTATAATGATATGGCGATTATCGTCGGCGGCAACGTCTCTCTTGACGGCAATAAGTTTGTTGGCGATATCGTTGGTAATATAACAGGGCACGTGGATACGGCTCTCGTGGCGGCATGGGTGGATACGGTAGACTATACTAAGGACGGGGCAATCACGGCCACGTTATCGGGTACGGGGGCATATACCTATAGTCTCCTATTGCTTGACACAACCGCCAGTCCCGATGCCCCGATTAATGGGGCGGAAGTGACTATCCGCAATCTCGCCCAAACAAACTACATAGCTTGGGCACATACTAATGTCAATGGAATGGCTTACTTCAATCTTGATACTGGTCAATATGCAGTCTTAGCTAAACGGGCGGGGTACTATTTCAAGACACCCGACACCGTACATCTGGTTGGTGTTATGAGTGATACTACTGAGGCCTATGTTCTTGATATCGGTAAGGTTACGGTCAGTGGCAGAATATACGGCATGAGTCGAGATAGTTTAAGGGATGCCAAGATAACCTTCTCGATGCCGTATGGTAGGGTCTGGGCTGATGTGGATAGTGCCATATATTACCCGACGGATGTGTCGGCCTATACGGACTCAACGGGATATTTCTCTTTGGGGGTGCTAGCGTCAACTAAAATGTTCGTGCAAACTCCAGCGGATACCCTAAAGTATAATGTCTCAATAGATTATCAGGGAAAACAGATACAATCCTTCAAGTCGGTGGTTGTGCCGGACGTGACCTCAGTGACGTTTAATCCGACTATTACAAGGAGATAGGTGTGCGCTGGAAGGACGATGAAATAAAGAGACAATGGGAAACGGGGTTAGTACATCCGAAACTACGTGACGAGATTGTCATGCTTGATAGTCTTGCTCAAATATGCGGAATGGAGGGTGGGTTAATGCTCACCTCCATCTACAGACCGGATGATGCTTTCAGCTATCATAAGAAATGGCAGGCGGTTGATATCAGGAATAGGGATATCAGTGAACCCTTAATGCGATTAATTACGACAATATTAATCAAGATAAAACGGTGGAATCCGCAACTCCAATTCGAAATCGAGCCTTCACCGATGCATCCAGATAGTGCGCCGCATGCGCATTTGGAAATAGACGATGGAACAATAAAACCATGAGGCCATATGCAAATCATAACAGGCAAGAGAGGGGTGAGCCTCGCCCGTAGGCATTTGCCTATTATATATCAGGGTTTTGATTCTTTCTACGATATCCCGATTGAAATACAGTTGGGAGATTTTAAGCCTACACCAAAACCATCTTGCTACTATTGGGTACGCACTGATGAAGTTCATTATTATCTGGGTTATGCCTTCTATCATTATCGAGACTGGACTTCATGTATCCCCGCTAAACCATTCGATGAACATTCCCACGATTTTGAAGGAGTCTTGATTCAAATCCCCTATTATTTGCCCCACAATAAACCCAAGTCATCAGCCAAGATAATTACCGTCTATCACCACGAATTGAAGACCGAAACATACGATGATGATGTCAAACCAACCATACTCATAGAAGCCCAATCTCATGCCATAAGTCCAAGTGAGCCATCGGATTTATCAGATTCTCAAAATTATATCTTGACAAACAATATACGTCTTGTTAATATAGACTCATTGGGAGAAACTTGGTTTGAGACTATGCGGGTAGAATTCAACAAACACGGAGTGAGCATGCCCGACCAGTGGGAACATCACGGTAAATATGTTGGTTGGATGTGGAATCAGCCGGACGATTTGATGAAGGTGATGTTCAGTGAATAATCCTCGACTGGCCTTTTATTGTGTGGGTCGACGTGGCGGGGTTGCCAAGCGATATCAGCATAGAAATGACTGGAGACGGATGTTCCCCGGACATTGCCTATTTAGTTGGACGGAAAGTTATACGGTGAAATGTCTCAATGCGAATTTCGCATTGAAAATCTTTTCGGAGGCTTAAATGAAATACTTTACTCTTATCTTTTTGAACATTTTAATTAAGGAGAAATAGTTTTATGTTTCCAGATGTTCTCAGTAAACTACCGATTGATATCCAGATTACTATTGGCATATCTGCGGTATGCACCCTGTTTATGAATATTCTCAAAGAG
>JBAZFO010000013.1:33125-35346 GCA_041653315.1 Candidatus Micrarchaeia archaeon
TTGAACATTTTAATTAAGGAGAAATAGTTTTATGTTTCCAGATGTTCTCAGTAAACTACCGATTGATATCCAGATTACTATTGGCATATCTGCGGTATGCACCCTGTTTATGAATATTCTCAAAGAGAAGTTCTCGATTCCGCCGACAGCGATATGGATTGCTATCTTACTTATGGCCGCCCTACTCAGTGGCTTAACGTACAATTGGATTCTTAGGGAAACGGTTATTAGTACAGTCTTGTGTTGGATAGGCTCGGTCGGCGGCTGGTCGAGTGCTAAGATGTTGGTAAGTAAAGTTGGAAATGATAAATAAGGAGTGATTCATGCGTAAACTAACACTTTCAATCTTAATTCTAATTCTTTGTTCATCTATGACTTATGCTTTTGATGCCGCCTCGTCTATTGGCGTAGGTGCAATGCTACAAGCGGGACAACCGACATCAGTGGCCTACTCTGTGGGATTCTCTGCCCCCGTAGTCACGAAGGCCGACGCTGGTTATACCCTACTCCAGCAAACAGACTATCTCTATAGTCCATACAGTGACAATGTTAAAGCTGTGCGCATCTATGCTATTAACCAGAAGAATGTCTTTACACGCCAGACGTGGACAATGTACGGTGCTATTGGTAGCGGCGTATATCAGTTTATTGATGACGAAAACTCACAGACATACGGCACTGTTATGTTGAGATTAGGCGGGACATTCTCTATCTTTGATTTGTCGGGTAGTGTAGAGGCGGTACAAACCCCCGGCTCGGACTTGGTGGTTGCCATGTTTGGGATAGGGTTGAAGTTCTAATATGAAAACACGAACCATATCTCTTTATCATCGTGATGGTCGGGTTTTTAAGTATGACGTATCGGGTGCAACTGATATGGATGTCTGTACTAAGGTCACCGAACATATCCAGAGAATTGCCGATATTGGTTACTATCGACATAATGATGGAGAGAACTACGAGCTTATTCCTGTTTGTTTAGATATGAATCGGGGTATATACAAGATTAAAAGTCATAATATCCCAACTATGTATCCCGATAGAGTTGAAAGAACATAGGGTTGAAGTTCTAATACTTTGAAACTATGGCAACAATCAAGGAAATAAAGATACCCATCTTTGACTTTACTATATTTTTCATAACTGCCAAAGACTATGAAGAATATAGGAGAACGCTCAAGAAGCGTTTTAAGATAAATATTGAACCAGCATTTTATCGTATTGGTGAATTTATGGATGCTGACAGTTCTCGCAAATGCAAAGATGGAACATATATCCACAAGCAAGAAGGATTCATATACTATAAAAAGGATTCTGGTATCCCCATAATCATTCACGAACTTAATCATGCCGTCGAGTGGGTATGTAAAAGGACGGGCGTAAATGACGAAGAATCTCGTTGCTATTTACTGGAATATCTTGCAAAACAGATAATCAGGAGGTGATTATAATGCCGGTAGGACAAGGTGGACACAGTAATTATTACTGGATAATGCTTTGGTTTCTTGAAATGGTGATGTTCGGCTGGACGGTGAATTGGTATTGAAAAAGATGTTACCACTCATTTTCTACGTATTAGGTAGTCTCTGTTTTTTAATTGGTTCAATCTTATCCATAAAAGAGGTGATGCGTGGATAAATTTAAACCCATGCTACGGGTGTATGTAGCTGGGGCATATTCAGCGAGTAATGCTATCACAGTATTAGAAAATATGAGAATTGGCATGAGGACTTCAACCGAAGTCCTCCTTGCTGGTTTTGCCCCCTATTCCCCGTGGGACGATTACCATAGAATCCTGATGTTAAGATACGGAGAATCTCTTTCGCTTCAAGACTTCTATAAATATTCTAAATCATGGCTTGTTGTTTCCGACGCGGTTCTTATCGTTGACAATCCACGAAATTTACTGTCAGCGGGAACGCAGGCCGAGCTTGCGTTAGCTCAAGAAAACCATATACCAATTTTCTATAGTTTGGAGGACTTAAAATTATGGGTACAGAAGAAGATAGAAGCGGACGAGAAAGTGGAACAGTTCAAGACGATGAATATTGGTTTACCCGAATAGACGAAGTTTCCCTTGAGAAACACGGACATCCGTGGCGAGAAGGTTTACCCGCCCCCGGACAATTCTCAATCGACTATATTCTAATCAAGGCAACTTCCCATATAACAAAATTAAGAAATGGCAGTATCGACCCCGATGATGGAATACCCCATTGGG
>JBAZFO010000014.1 GCA_041653315.1 Candidatus Micrarchaeia archaeon
ATTCTCTTTTCTATCATTAGAATTTATCGTTGTTTTAAATTATTCCATTTATTAAAAGATGCAATCAAAAGAACATCAAAGAAATGATTTTGAGCACCCATCCCACATACTTCCAGAACCTGGAGCACTGAACCCTTATAATTCGACTAACCCCCTCAAAATTCCCTTTGATTTCTAGAAATTTAAGATTTAGTGGTAATGATATGAAGCATAAGGTTTATAAATACTTATATATATATAATTTATAACAAAATGAAATTTTATGGGAGGATAATTATGGAAAAAGAGAATGACGAAGATGGACATGTAAATAGGGGTGGAAACTTTTTATATAACTTGGGATCAATAGTGGTTGTAACAGCGGTTACTGTTTTTGGGGGCTTGATGTGTCTTACTGTTGGATCAACGATTACTGATGCATTGAAAATAACAAAGAACGCCGGTGATAAAGTTTTTTCCAGTATTGAATTAACTCTTGTTAAATTTGGGGTACTTGAAGATCAAATCAGTTTACATCACTATTCAGATTGGTTGGATTTAGACAACAAGATAAAAGCTGAAATAAAAAAGAGTAATGATGGGTTTGAACAGGCGAAAGATGAACTAAAAGCATTACAATATGCTGATGAATTTTCCCCATTTTTTGCTGGTTTAACAATATCTGTATTAAATCGAGCAACCTTAAACAAATTTGGACCAATTCAAGTGGAAGATACAGGAGTTCCTTCATCCTGGTTGCCGGAAGAAAATAGGTATGCAAAAAAGGCAGCCATAGAAAAGAGAATTAAATTTTGTGTTAGAAAAATTGATTCATTGTATTCTGCAAAGGCAGATCATGATTGGGTTTTTGATAACCGCCATACACTAGAACAAATGGCCAAAGAAAATAAAGTTCCAGCGAGTCTACCCGATATGTATGCAATAAGAAATGAGTTAACAAGACAAAAATTCCCTCTTCTAGATATTGATTTGGAAATGAAACCTTTTATAGATATTGCAATAGATAGATTCTATACATATGAATGTGGTTCTCCTGCAGAAGCAGCAAAATATAAGGGAAGGAAAGCCATGGAAGACATCATGAAGCAAATGAGGGCAAAGCACAATAGAAATGCAAAAACAGCATTAAGAGATTCAAGGGGAAAACATTCTCAGGAACCAGTTGCTTTTGCAGGTAGAAGATAAATACTTAACTTTCAAAGGAATGAGGAGTGCTTATATCGGATATGCGTCATTATATACTATCCGATACGTTCTTTGATAGTCTCCATAGATTAAAGCAATATCGGATAGATAGTTTTTTAAACTATCCGATATATAACTAATTTATGCCAATTGATGAAAATATTTTCGAAAGAATCCTCCGAAAGAGAAAAGAACTAGATAAACTTAGACCATTCAATCAGGGTGCTCTAAAGAAACTACGCGAAACATTTAATGTTGAACTTACCTATAATTCAAATGCTATAGAGGGGAACTCCCTCACGCTTAATGAAACGCGTCTTGTTTTGGAAGAAGGGATAACTATTGGCGGAAAACCACTTAAGGAACATTTAGAAGTCACAAATCATCAAAAGGCAATAGAGTTTGTTGAAATGCTGGTGAAAAAGCCAAAGGTTGAAGAAATTGATGTTCTGAATATTCATGCACTCATTTTAGATAGAATTGATCCTCAAAATGCAGGTTTTTACAGAAATTGCGCAGTTAGAATCACTGGAACGACATATTTTCCCCCAAACCCCGTAAAGGTGCCTAATTTAATCCAAGAGGTATACTCACTATTGAATTCAAAACCTGGTGAACCCATTGAAACTGCGGCAATGATACACCTGAAATTTGTCAACATCCACCCGTTTGTTGATGGGAACGGCCGGACTGCGCGTTTATTGCTGAACCTTTATCTTATGCGGCATGGTTATCCCCCAGTTATTATTTTGCGTGCAGAACGTAAGAAGTATATTAACTCTTTGGTGCTTGCCCAGATGAAAAATGATTACCAATCGTTTATAGATTTTATAGCCAAGGCAGTTGAGCGCTCGCTTGACATTTACTTGGATTGTCTGGGAACAAATCCAAAAGAGTATTTCAGTTTAGCTGAGGCGTCAAAGCATAGTAAATACAGTATGGAATACCTTAGTTTGCTTGCTCGCACTGGCAAAATCGAGGCAGTTAAGTTTGGCCGCAACTGGAAAATAACAAAAGAAGCCATTGAGGAATATGAAAAAGAACACGGTGGAAAGTGATCCTCGCTTGGAGAATTGATCATATATCCAGTTTTGTGTATGTTGTGTGGTTTTTAATTATACTTTTGTTTCTTACAGGAAACAAATTTATACTTTTTCGTTTCTTACAGGAAACAGAATATATGATCTTGTTTCCTAAAGGAAACAATTGAAAATAGAAATAAAAAAATTTCACGTTTGTTTTTGAAAAGTTTAAATATAAATGTAAAAAATAGAAGTAAGAACTTGACTGATTAATTTAAAAATATTTTGTATAATATTATATTTGGGGTGTTAAAATGGGAGATATTAGATCAAAAACTGATGAGATAAATAGACGTTTTTGTGAATTAAAACAATTTGGAGTTCCAAAAAATACAATTAATACTATTTTAAATAATGAAATTAAAACAAGACAAGAAGCAGTCAATAAAAAAATCTACTCTATTGTTGAATCAATGAAAGAAGTAACTATAATATTAGAAGGATATGATATAATTGAAAGTATTTTATGTGGAATAGATAATGGTAGAACAAAACTAATTGAAATGAATAAAGATAATCTTGGAAAACTATTTTTAACAAGTAAAGATATATTTTTATTAAAATTATTAATTGCACAAAAATTTTTAGGATCTAATGATAAAGAGTTAAAAGAAGCAATTAATATATTAATAACAGGCAATCCAGAAACGTTTAGTATGCCAGAAATAACAAATTCATCTTCTTCACATATGCATTGGTGTGAAGAAAATAACTTATTTTTTGATTCTGAAGGACAAGTATTTGCAATTTCAAAAGAACCAATAATTTCAGATGCGCCTGAAGAAAAACATATTGTTAATTTGATGACAAATAAAGGTAAATTTGAAATAATTGATCAAGGATATAAACCACTTTCACTAAATTCAAAAATAAAATTAGAAGGCGAGATTACATATAATATATCAATATGTGATACTTTTGAAGGAGAGAGACTCAAATTTGAAGGAAAAATTGTTTTAACTGTCAAAACAGCAGATGAATCTAGTATTTGATAATATGATTTTTATATTTTAAGGCTGTACCCATTCTATTTCATAGTATTCATACTTGCTTCCTGGGAGATCTATACGTTTTACTAAATAATAAGTAACTGAAGTTTCTCTATCTGCTATTGCTAATAATAATTGAAGACCTGCTTCTGCGCATTCTTCAATTGCTTCTGATAGTTCTTGTCCTCCAATATATTCTTCTTCACTTAATGAGAGCATTAAATATTTTGGTTTTCCATCTTTTGGTATTTCAATTCCACCTTTTACACGATGATATAAAATAAAATCTAAATTAGTCTTTTTTTCTTTTTCACTTTCTTTTTCACCAGGAATTGCTAAAATAAAAGTTTTTTTAACTGAGTGCGCAACTCTAATGGCTCTTGCCCATTCTGAAATTATCATTTTGCTTGCTTTTGGAAAAATATGAACTACATGTTTTGAGTGTATCCAATCTTTTATATCTCTTATTGGGCTTGCGCCAGGGAAATATAATCTAAAATGAGTTCCAAATTTAAATCCAGTTTTTAATATAAATCCCATTTGTCTCCAATCTTCATAAACTTCATACATTAATTTGAAGTTTTTATGTATTTTTTTTCCTGCTTCTTCAACATCTTTTTTTGTTGCATTTCTTAATGCAAAATTAGAGTAATTTAATAAAAATAAAGTCTCATAAATATCTAATTTTGATATATTGCCTCTTTTTTCAGCTTTATAGGATGCATATTGTCCAATCCAATATTTATCATATAATTCCTTTCCTGCAATAGATTCATCAATTATAGATATTAAATCATCCTCAAAAAATAATCCTTCTATTGAGTATTTATCAAAATTTATTTTTTTTGAAGGATATTTTTTAATTGGGCTTCTATCATATTTTGTATCTAATTCTTTAATAGGTCTAGCAATTAATCCCCTATCTCTCCAGTCTTTATATGTAAAATATCTAGCCATTAATTTTTTTTCTTTTAGAAACATAAATGCAACATCATTAAAAGAATATGAATTTCCTGATTCATCATAACATTTGGCATTTCTTATGTCTATTAAATAAAGAGCTTCTTCTGGAAATAAAGTAATAATTCCTTTTTCCATTGTTCCATAGTAACTTTTAGATAATGAACCAACAGATGAAGGATCACTTACCTTAATTTCCTTTTTTTTAATATTAATATCTAATGTAACTGCCATACAAATCACAAATTAAAAGAAATAACTAACTTTTTGTTTTTCTTCATATATTACTGTATCTATTATTTCTTTCATTTCTTTTTTATTAGGTAATCCTTCACAAATCACTTCTCCATTTATGATAATAGAGGGTGTGGATTCAATATCATATCCTTCTGCTCTTTCTTGTCCTTCTTCAGTTAAAAGACTTACTTCTTTTATAATAACTCCTTTCATTTCTTTTGTAACTTTTTTTATTAATTTAACTGCTTTAGGAGAATGAATGCAATTAGGTGAAGTGATTATTTCAACATATATTGTCATACTAAAACCTCTTACTTATTAAGATCTGTTCTTATTTAAAAACGTATGTTTTATTCAATTAATATTTTATTCTCTTCACAACAAGAAATTTTTATATTATTAGAATAAGTTCCTTCTGTAAATTCACATAAAACTTTTTCGGTGGCTGAATTATTTTTATAAATCAAACGCATAGTCTCAAAATTTGGCATTTCTAAAGAATAATTCTCTAATTGAAGGTGTATATTTCTACTATTACCTTTTCCTAAAATACAAATATTATTTACTGTATTTGATATTTCTTGAACAGTTAAACGTATTCTTTGTTCTTCTAAAGATTTTTCTCCCTTTTCTTTTACGTAACTTAATGATATCATAGATACTACTAAAATAGCTAAAAATATAGTAAAAACAATAAGAAATTCAATAGATACTTGTGCTTTCATATGAATCAATTATTCACTGCAAGGCCCATCTAAAACACATTTATTGTCTGTGCAGTTCCAAGTAGTTTCATTTCCACAATCTATATCATCATAGCAGTATGAACCTTGAATTAAATTTGCTGTTTGGCAATCAAGTATTTTTCCTGTTTGGTCTACCTTTTCACCAAATTTTTCAGTCATCCCAGTTAATTGAACAGCTAAAAATACTGCAACTGCAAGAACTATTGCAAGAATAATCAACATTTCTGCCGAAATCTGTCCTTTCATTAACACACCCCATTATCTTATATATGAGAGATTTAAATCTCCCATATTTTGAATAGATTGATCTTTAGTTTGTTCTTGAATTTTATCTAATAATTTTTTATTTTCTTTTGCTTTGTTATCTAATTTTTTTGTGCTTAATTCAAGATCAAATATTTTTGATAAAACTTTAATCATTTCTTTTGCTGCATTTGCATCTACGTATCCACCATGTGTTTCTCCCATAATACATATTCCTTGTATATCTTTCATTCGTCCTAAAGAAAGAAGCAAGCCCGCTGCTCCAATTATAGCACCCTTAGTTTTTCCGAATTGAATATCAAATTTAGAATATTCTCCAATTAATTTTTCATCATTAACTGCTCCAAATATTTTTGGATTTTTAGTTCCTATTCCAGTTCCATATCCGCCGAGTGTAATTATTAATTTACAATCATTTTTTTTAATATAATCAATTATTACTTCAGTAATATTATATTGTGCTTCACTTGTAATTGCTTGTGTTTCTCCTATTAAAATTAATAAATCATTATCTTTTCTTTTAATTAAATAAAAATCATTTTTTATATCTTTTATTATTCCAGATTTTTGCATTATTACTTGGTGAGGAAAATGAGGAGAATATAATTCTGCAATTTTTTCTGCTTTTAATTCTTCAATTATTAAATCAGCAACTAATTTACCTACTAATCCAATTCCTGGAAGACCTTCTATTAAGATAGGTTTGTTCATTTTTACTTTTTTTATTTCTTTGATAAAGGTTTCCATTTATTTTTCCCTCTCTTTCTTTTCAAAAGATATTTCAACCACTTTATCTGCTGTTTTTTCTTTTATTGTTTTTATTATTTTTTCTAATGTTTTTTCTGCTGTTTTATAATCATCTGCTTCAATAGTGATTTCGTATCTAGGTGCGCCGACATATAAAATATCAATTAGTATATTTTTTGAAGATTTTATTCCGCTAAGAGTTTTTTTAATTATATCAACACCCTCAGGTTCATATACACACATATTTAATATGCCCCTAATAATTGCTTTTTGTTTTTTAATTGCTTTTTTTGATAAAATAATTAGTTCTTCTTCAAATTTTTTGGGTAATTTTAAATTTTTTAATGCCTCTTTTCCTTCTGCAGAAATTTCTTCTAAAGCATCAGATAATTCTCCAAATTCATCAATTAATTTATTTTTAATATCTTCAATTTCTTTATCTTTTAATTTTGATTGTTTTCCTGCTTGTTCTATTAGTTTATTTACTCTTTTATCTTTTCTTACAAAATCAATTTTTCTTTTTTTATCTGATTCAGTTACTTGTTTTAAAGAAAGATCTATCTGCCCCTTTTCTTTATCTACTTTTATTACTTTTGCAACATCTGATTTTCCTTCTGATACAAATTCATGAATATTTTTAATCCATCTTGATGCAACTTCAGAAATATGTACAAATCCTTCTTTTTTATATTCTTCTAAATCACAAAAAGCTCCATATGGCAGTATTTTTTTTATTTTAACTAAAACAAGTTCTCCTTCTTCTGGCATATTATCCAAATCAAATCACCTTATTTTGTTTTTGCTGTTACTTCTAATTTTTTCTTAGTTCTTGTGCCTATTACTCTTTGGTGTTTTTTACCGCATTCTTCACAAGTTAATACGACTTTTTGTCTTTTTCCTTGTTTTTTAATTGTTGGATTACCTTTTCTTTTTCCACCATAACCTTTCAATATTCTTTCATGTTTTCTAGATCCTTTTGTAGTTTTACCTCTTGCTTTTGAAGTAGATTCTACTTTTGCTTTATGTGTTGTGTGTTTTTTACATTTTGGACAATATGTTTTTGTTTCTTTTGGATATTTCATAATTATCACCCTAGTTTTGCCATTTCAGCTTTTATTAAAAAAGTTACTTCTGCTTCTGGTAATTCTTTTTCTTGTTCTGGTTCAAAAGGACCATACAAAATTCCATCCATTCCAGTATAAGCAGGTACATTCTTTACGATTTTTACCTTTTTTAATACTTTCGTTTTTGTTTTTTCTGTTTTTTTCTCTATTATTGTCTCAAATCTTGATTTATGAGATTCCATTAGAGATTTAATATCTTCAAATAAATTAATTTCTTCTTGTGTCATTCCGTCTTTATCTTCTCCAGTACTTTGAATTGTTCTTAAGAGAATTTTATGCTGTCTCACTTGAAATATATTTCTTAAGACTTTAATTGTATTTTCATATTCTTTTATTTTATTTATTGAATGATCTGTTTCAACTTCTTGTTTTTTTGATTTTATATAACTTTCTAAATTGTTATAAAAATTATTTTCTAAATTTGCCAGAACCATTGACTCCTTTTCTTCTGATAGTAATTTTCTTAATTGAGCATAGTTTAATTCAGACATATCAATATTTTTAAGAGAAACACCTTAAAAGGCTTTCTTTTATTCTAGCATGGACACTCGTTTTCCTTTTGAACAGCCCATTTTTATGTGTGTTTCTACTCCTCCTGTAATTGATTTTCTATTTTTTCCAATTATTTGATTTTTTAATCTATCTGCGAGTTCATGTAGTTTTGCTCTTGCATTAAGATTTGTTATTTCATCTATACTCCTAATTTGATTCATTAAAAAAAGAATGCTTTCTTCATCTCCTTTGCAAATGGAAGTCAATTTAGTTTTTATATATTCTAAAAGTTTTTCATGTGTACTTGCTATTTGAACTGCAAGAACTATTTTATCTTCATTTGAAATGTTATTCTGATTGATAAATAATTCAAAAATTTCTTTTTTATATAATAGTAATTCTTTTTCACTAATTGAATTTCCATTATCTAACATTAAATAAGTTAATTCACCAAAATATTTTAATTCATCAAAACTTTTATCTTTTAATTCTTTCACAAATTTTTCTGCTGTTACTCTTTTTTCTATTAAAGAAATTATCCATTCAAAATTTTCTTTTTTCATTTTGTTCACCTTTGTTATTATTTATATTATTTAGTGAACAATATATATGTAATTACGGGTTTATAAAACTTTCAGTTATGCCATAAAAAGTATATATTTTTAAATCTTTAATGCAAAACATGTTTATGGAACTTAATGCTGATCTTGAGAATAAAATTAAAGAAGTAGCTCTTAGATATATGGAAAATGCAAGACCAAATTGGGATGTTCCGCATATGTATGCAACTGTTTTTTATATAAAAAAACTTATTGAAAAAGAAGGAGGAAATCCAAATATATTAATACCAACAATGTATCTTCATGATATTGGGTATGCAGGACTTATTTCTGAGCCATACTCTTTTGAACATATTGAAAAAGTAAAGCAGAATCATATGAAAATTGGTGCAGAACTTTCTGAAAAATACTCAAAAAAATAGGTGGTTTTTCAGATGAAGAAATCAAAAGAATTACTTTTTTAATAAGAAATCATGATGAATTAGATAAAATAACTGATTTAGATTTCCAATTAATTTTTGAAGCTGATTCTTTAGCACAAATTGATTTAGATAGATCCATATCTAATTTTGGGAGAGAAGATTATCTAAAATTTTTAAATAAATTTGAAACACAAAGAATCCCAATTTTCAAAACTAAAACAGGTTTGAAATTTTTAAATAAACTTTGGCCAAAAACAAAAGAATATTTAAATACACTCTAATTTTTATTGATTTTTGCATATCGTTTGCATAATAAGAATAAAGCATAATTTTCTTCTGTTTTTATTTTATCTCCTTTTTTAAATGAAGTATAGGTTTTATTATTAAATTCCATTTCTTTTATATTTTCTATTATCTCTATTTCATAATCTATTTCTTTATCTGAAAATACAATTGCATCTTTTAATGGTTCAAATGAATTTAAATCTCTAATTTTAATTGCACATAAAGAACTTCCTGCATGCAGTGTATTAGGCACACGGATTAATCTTGCTAAATCAATAGTAACATTAACATCTATATCCTGCGATAAATTAACTCCCAAACTTAAAAGATCTTCTTCTAATTTTTGTTTTTTTATAGATTTCATTATCATTGTCCAGTTTCCATTTTTAAGAACATTTTTCCAATTATCTGCGAATAATTTTTCTTTTGCTTTTATTGGTTTATATCTTTCTGGATTATTCATCACAAAACGTGCTAATCTTCCTCTATATCCATGATCATTTGGTGTTGGTCCAATAAATTTACCATCACCAGTTTTTTTAATTATTGAATCTAAATTCAATCCAGTTCCATTTATATATTCAACAATTTCTCTTCTTTCTTTTCTATCTAATTCTCTTATTTTTTCATTTCTTATGTGAATATGATATCCATTTGAACCTGAAAAATTTATATTTAGGTCTTTTTTTGAAAAACCAAAATCTGTTAAAAGAAAATCTTCAACTAAATGAATTGTTCTATCTTTAACTTCTTTTAAATCATTTATTATGTCTCCAGTTTTATTTGCGTCTAAATCAAATATTAAATCAGCACCAAACCATTCTTTTTTTTCCATAGGTCTCATTTCAGGATATAAATAATATGCAGAGGAATGTGAGATATAAAAAGGAATATCTTTTTTTAAATAAGTATTAAGATCTTGGTCAGTATTAAATGATAAATGTCTCATCTCTATTTTTTTGTCCCAGCTTCCAATACCAAATTCTCTTTTATTTATATCAGGTATTTCAATAGAATTTTTTTCATAATATTCTTTGAATTTATCTTTAACTTTTTCTTCTGTTTTATCCATTATTATCAAACCTTTTTTTATATTTTAAAGGATTAAAACATCCACAGTCATTTATGCATAATCCATATGTTTTTAGAGTTGTACAAGAAGGCATAGAATATTCTTTTTTCATTATATAATTTATTTGATATTCTGAAATATTTAAATTAAAATCTGGGCTGTTTGAAAATATAGCAAGTATTTCTTCCTTTGTTTTTCCTATACTATAAAGATATATAGCTAATGACCATCTAGAATGGTGGGATAAATTTTTGTTTTGATATATTTCATCTAAAAGTTTTTTCATACATGGTGCAGTTTCCCCGCTAAATTTAATTTCTTTTACTTCTGGTTTTGGAAGGTATATTTCAATTTCTTTAGCTGCTTCAATTATTTTTTCTTTATATGTTTCTGGAATTTTTTGTTTTCTAGGAAGTGTTTTTTCAATTCTTTGTCTTACTGCTTCTTCTATTACTCTGTTTCTTTCATGTTTTGTTAATTTTACATATCCATTAGAAAGTTCTTTATTAATTAAAAAATATTCTGGTGAACCAGGTGAAGATTTAAGATACTCAGAAAAATATAATAAATAATTTTCACCTTCTTTTTCAAAATTTAATTCTAAATCCTTTGAAATTTTTTTAATATTTGTTTCATTTTCCTCATTGATGTATTCTCTAGTTTTTTTTGATTCTGCAACTGAATATTTTGCAGAAAAATATCTATTATCTAATGCAGCGATTATCATTCTTGATACTGCATAGCTGATTAATTCATCTTCAAATAGGTTATCTTGAAATTCAAAAAATTTTTGTATATTATTATTTATATTATCAACTATTCTTTTTTTTGCTTTTGTGATTATCTCTTCTTTTATTTCAATTTCTTTTGAACTTATATAATCTTTAGCATATTTGGTAAAAGGGTATTTTGCATAGAATAAGAGAAGTTCGTTTACCATAATATTACTTATAATTAGCTATTTTTAATTATATCTATATTTTTTCCCATTTCTCTATTTCTCCTTTTTTAATATTAAATAATGGGTGTGGTTTGATTTTTTTTATTTTTTTAATTTCCTTATATTTATTTTTATCTCTTTTTTTCAATTTTTTCTTTAAGTGTTCAAATTCATATTCTATTTGTTTATTTGTTATTAAGATTGTTTTTTTTGTTTTTCTTCCTAATTTTGTTTTATCAAAGTTATATTTTCTATTTTCTGCCTCTTTTTGAATATAATATAAGTAAGTATTAATCATTAATATTTTATCTTTATTTTTTTTAAATCTTATTAATTGAGGATGATTTTTGTATCCCTTTGTTTGGTTTTTTAATACTTTTTTTGCTAATAAGGATTCTCGCCATAAAGCAATTAGTCCGATTTTATCTAAATATTTTGGATGAATACTCCACAATCTCATTTCAATACCTTTCCAGTTTCAATATACCATAAATAAAGATCTAATTCTCCTAAAGTTATATTTAATTTTTTTGCTATTTTTGTAAGTATTTTTTCAATTTCTAAATATTTATTTTTAGTTAAAGTTTTTGGTTTTTTAATTAATTTGTGTTTAACTAATAAATCAATTATATGAAAATCAATTATTGCATAATTTAAATATCCAATATTTCTTAAAAAATGACTTGCTTCTTTGTAGCCTATGCCTTTGATGTTTTTAACAATCCATTCTCTTAATTCATTTCCTTTTTTTTGTTCTAATGTTTTTTTTAAATCAATAATTTTATTTCTGTTTGAATAAATATAATCTGCTCTTATATTTGGAAATCTATATTTTTCTTTCTTTAATCTTTCTTTTAATTCTTCTTCATTTAAAGTTAAGAAACCATTATTAATTGATTTTTGTATTCGTATTCCTCCTTCTGCAGTATAATTAGCAGTTAAAATACAAAAACACAATTCTTTAAAAATTTCATTTGCAGTTTTTCTTTGTTTAAATTCCATTAGTCTTAAATTAATCTTAGATTTTATCTCACTTTTCATGAGCTTTTTAATTTTTTTAATAAATTTTTCCATATGTCCTTTTCTTTTAAGTTTTAAAACTATCGGAAACAATCGGCAAAGTATACATTTCCGATACCTGCCGATACTTATAGAGAATAAAAAACTCTATTTTTAACTCTTAATTTTTTTAATATTCCTTTTTTTAATAATTCTGAAATATAATTTCTTACAGTTCGCTCTGAAACTTTTAAATGTTTTGCTATGTCTTTAGTATTTTTTTTATCTGTACCTATAAACGAAATCAACTTAGAAACTACCATATCTGCTTTAAAATTAATATGAACAGTAAAGAAATTTTTTTCACTTTTAAATTCTGGTATAATTCCATTTTTTTTACATTCTTCAATTATTTTTAATGTGCCGCTACCCCATTCATCAACATGGCCGGAATAATATGAAATCTTTGCAATTAAAGGATTTCTTAATACTGATTTATGTATTTTAAAAAGCATTTCTTCATCTATTTCTGGTGGAAGGGCGCCAGGATTGCTTATCTCAAGAAAATTAGGTGTAATTAATAAATAATTTGGGGAAGGTGCAGAATAATCTCTATGAACTAAGGAGTTAACAACTATTTCACGTATTGCAGACAAAGAGATTATTGGATCTTCTTTTCTTACTATCCCTTCTAAATATATTTTTTTAGGTATGTGTTTTTGTATATATTCAACAATTTTATCAATTAAAATATAAAAAGGAAAGGAAAATGTTTGAATATCAATAAGATTTTCTGTGCTAAATTTATCTGTGGTTGATACTGCACATTTAAATTCTAAATAAGGGAATTCATATTCTATTTTTTTTGAAAATAAAATTACTCCTGCATTTTTTAGTTTATTTTTTTCTGCTAAGTTTAATTTATTTAGTATTTCGGTTATACTATGGTTTTCAACATTTATTCGTTTATTATTTAATACTAATTTTTTAAATTTTGAAAATGCTTCGGTGTCAACACTTTCTATATCTAAATTACTTAGTTGTGAATCAAAAAATTCCCTTTTTCTATTTGTTAAAATAGATTCTATATCTTGTGGACTCATTTTTAGATTTGATTTTCCTGAACGAAGATATGCAATTCCTTTGAAAAAATGAGGTTTTGTTTTACTCTCAAAAATTTTTATGTTTAATATTGTTTTTTTATTTTTTGTTAAAATATTAATCTGTGGTCTTATTGGTGGAGAAAGTTCTTGTGAGATTTTTTTTGATAGATTTTCTATGGTGTTTTTACCAATAGATATTCCAATTTCCTTTCCATCATCATCTATACCAATATTTAATTCTCCTCCTCCATTATTTGCAAATGCAGTTATAGTTTTTAAAATTGAATCAATATCTGAAAGAGATTTTTTAAATTCTTTATTTTGATTTTCCATATTTTTATTAAAATAATAATTATTTTAAAACTATCGGAAACAATCGGCAAAGTATACCTTTCCGATACCTGCCGATACTTACTAATAGAAAATTATGCTTTCCATAATCCATGTATATTGCAATAAGTTCTTGCTATTATATTTTCTGTTTTAATATAAAATTCAACTTCTGGTTTTTCTTTAGGTTTTAGATATTTTCTATAAATTTTATTATCTGCAATTATTTCTATCCATTCAATATAATGATTTTCTTCCATTGGATGTTCTATTTCACCTATTTTTACTTTTATTCCATTTTCTATTTTTTCAATTATTGGAATATGTTTTTCTAATCCTTGGTCTTTTATTTTTTCTTCTAATAATTCCATTGGTTTTCCACAGCATACTAATTGTCCTATTCCAGTGTGTAAAACTTCAGTTATGTTTCCGCAAATATTGCATTTATAAATTTCATTTAATTTTGTCATAAATATTACCTATTGTCTTTTTGTGATATTTCTTACCCAAATATCCATAATAATTATTTCACCTGCTAATTCTTTATTAAAATCAATTGTGATTATATCATTTTCAATTGATGTTATTCTTGCTGTTTTTAAGCTGTGGTCTTTTGGATGTTCAAAATAATGTTTTGATCCAAGTTCTAATTGAGTTTCAACAAAAGCATGTGTTTTATTTAAATCATAAATGAATTTTGGTATTCCCATAGTAATAAACGTTGTATTTATTTTTGGGTGGTGTTCAAAAATATAAGTACTATTTGTAATATTAATTACTGTTATATTCCAATTTTGTTCTTTGAAAGTTTCATTTAATTTATACTCTTTTTCAAAATTAGATTTATTTAATTCTTCAATTAATTCGAAAGTAAAATATTTTGGTGTCTTGAAGATTTCACTTTCATTTGCTTTTCCATACGCCATTTCTGGAGAAATTATTAACGTTTCATTTGATCCATTTTCTAAACCTAATAACCCATGTGTTAATCCTTTAATATATCCATTATTATCTAAGAGTTGTACTTCTATTGGGGAGTAATCTCTATTACTATTAAAAATATTATTCTCAACTGCTATTTCTTCAATAGACGTATCTATTATACTTCCGTTTTCTAAATAAGTGATATAATCTACAAAAGCTATATCTCCCATTTCTATTATTGGAATTTCTTCTTTTTCAGTACAGCCAAATAGAAATATCCCAATAATTAATAATAATATTAGTTTTTTCATAATTTAATTTCTGTGTTAACATTTTAATACTTTACTTTGTTATTTTTCTATATGTCTAAAACTCCTTCATTTCTAATGCAAAAAATAAAAGCAGATATTCATTATCTTTTAGAAAATGATATTTTTTGGAGGGCTGTTTTAGTTGGATTAGGTTCTTTTTTTCTTTTAGTTTCTTTTCCATTTTATCCACAGATAGTTTCTATTATCTTGGCTGTATCTATTGGGTATATTAGTACTAAAAATCCTTCTTTAGCTGTTTTATTGGGTATATTAATATCTTTTCCAGCAGTTGCATATCAATCAACAATGTTTGCTTGGTTATTTTTATTGGTTATAGCAGTTACTTTATTTGAGATGTTTAAAAATTGGCATATAATTGCTATTTTAGAAATATTAATATTAGCTCCTTTTGCACCTTATCCATTTTCTTTTTTTGGAGGATTTATTTTTCTTTTAATGGTTTTATCCGTATTATATGTAGGCTCAAAAAAATCATTATTAGTTTCTTTACCTGCTGTCTTTTTGATTTTATTATTATCAAGTATTTGGTATGTAGAAAATTCAGCATTTATGCCTTTGAATATACAGAATTATCTTCCTATTGAAGAATCTCTTCAAAATTCAAAAGATATAACCTCTTTTAAAACTGTGTTTTTAGATATTGGACAAGGATTTACTCAAGTATTTAATTTCGGAAATATATACGGCATTAATAAAGTGTTTTTTAAAACTGTTTCAAATGTTTTTAAATTATTAATTGAAGATAGTGCTTTAATACAAATTTTTATTTGGGGTATTGTTTTATTTTTGATAGCAAAAATACCTGGATTTATTAGAAAATGGAGATATAAACAAACAATTGCATCTTTGTCTTTATTTTTAATTCCAATTGTGTATTATTTAATATCTTTAGAATATGGTTATGTATTTAATCAAATGATTTTTGTATATGTTATTTTAACAGTGATTATCGTTTTTATTTTAGAGAAAAATAATGTAAGTCTAACAAGAGAAAGAACTCTTAATTTACAAGAAAGAACAAAGAAATTTGGTTTTGGAGAATTTGGAATAAGGGATTTTGAAGAATCTTCAGGAGCAAAATCTTTAGATGATATAGGGAATTATGATAATGTTAAAGAAGAATTAAAGCAGTCAATAATTACTCCATTAGAACATAGAGATATTGCTTATACATATGGAATTAAACCCCCAAGTGGAATTTTATTATTTGGACCTCCTGGATGTGGAAAAACATTATTAATGTCTGCTTTAGCTCAAGAATTAGATTTTGGTTTTTATTATATTAAAGCAAGCGATCTTTTATCAAATCAATATGGTGAATCTGAAAAAAATATTGCTAAATTATTTGATATGGCAAGAAAAAGTGCACCTTGTGTATTATTTTTTGATGAAATTGATGCTCTTGCTAAAAGAAGAGAGTTATTTAATGATTCAACCGGCCCACGTGTTTTAAGTTTATTTTTACAAGAGTTAGATGGATTTAAAGATGTTAAACAAACAATTATTATTGGTGCAACAAATGTACCTAATTTAATTGACCCCGCATTATTGCGTCCAGGCAGATTTGATAAAATTATATATATGTCTTTACCTGATGAAGAAGCAAGAGAGAAAATATTTAAAGTTCATACTAAAAAACTTCCTTTAGAAAAAACACTTTCTTTTAGTAAATTATCTAAAAAAACAAGAAGATATTCTGGTGCAGATATCGCAAATATTTGTAAAGAAGCAAAGTCTTTAGCTGCAAAAAGAGCATTTAAAATTAAGAAAGTTGTTCCAATTGAATTAAATGATTTTGAAGAGGTATTAAAAAATATTAAACCAAGTGTTTCATTAAAATCTTTAGAAGAATATGAGACATTTAGAATGGATTTTGAAAGAACGATTTATAAAGAAGAAATTCAAGAAACTGAAGAAAAAGTTAAATGGGAAGATGTTGCTGGTTTAGAAGAGGTTAAGAAATTATTATTAGAAACAATAGAAGTTCCTTTATTACATCCAGCTTTGATTAAAAAATACAAAGTCTCTCCCTTAACAGGATTATTAATGTTTGGTCCGCCAGGTTGTGGAAAAACTTTAATAATTAAAGCAGCTGCTAATGAATTAAATGTTTCATTTTTGAATATATCTGCGCCTTCATTATTAAAAAGAGGGCCTGAATATGCAGTAGCTGAAATTAAAGATATTTTCTTAAGAGCAAGAGAACAGTCGCCCTCAATTGTGTTTATAGATGAAATTGATACAATTGGAGAAGCAAGCGTATTTGGAAGAACAGTAATAGGCCAATTATTAATTGAAATGGATGGGGTTAAGAAATTAGAAGGAGTTATGATAATAGGAACAACTAATAAACCCTGGTTTTTAGATCCAGCATTATTGCGTCCAGGTAGATTTGATAGAGTATTATATGTTCCATTACCTGATTTTACTGCAAGAAGGAAAATGTTAATATCTCAATTATGTGGAATTAAAGGTTCTGATGAATTAGATTATGATAAAATCACTAAATTAACAGAAGGATATACAGGTGCAGATATAACTGCTATAACACAAGAAGCTAAAATGGAATTAGTAAGAAACATATTAGAGAATACTGAAATATCATTAAATAATGAATTATTTATTAATGTAATTAAAAGAATAAAACCTTCATTGAGTGTAGAACACTTGCATAAATTTGAAGTATTTAGTAATAAACGTAGTCATGATAAAAAGTAATATATTATATATTAAATACATATTATAATGAATTCATGATGAAATGAAAACAATTTTGTGTATATTTCATGAAAGGTTTGTTAATAAACATGGTAGAAGACGTAAATGGGTTTTGAGCTTTATTCTCAGAACTAAATAAAATGTTAAAATATTGTTCTCTCGGTGAGTACCAATATATGTTTGACAAATAACGAAATGCTTTTTAGTATATAGCAACTTTTGTTTATACTTTTACATAAGGTTTAAAAAACTTTACATAGAACTTCATTGTAAGAATAGCGCTATTGAGCATAGCGTATTCTATTGATGCGGATAAAAAAAATAAAAACAATCATCGCCGATAATATTTATCAATATCCGCTATATAGGCGATGAATAAACCAGAGGTGGTTTTGTGAAAGGACTAAATGTAAAAAAAATAGCAGCACTTGCAATTGGTGCATTATTCGTTGGTAGTGCAGCAGTAAGTGCAAGCAAATTAATGTACGAGGATACAACTTTGGTAAGTGACAATGGTGTACCACAAGTATCAGTTTTGATACCAGGCGCATCAACAGCAGCTATGACTGATGGAGTAGCAGGCGCAAGAATTGCATCCAAATTAGCAGCTGAGTCATACAAAGAAGTAACCTATTCTGCTGAATTAACAGGTACAGCAGTATGCGGCGCAGACGAAGGCGCAGAGGGTTCATGCCCAGTAACAGACAAAAGTGTATCAATGACTATAACATCCCCAGGAATCCAAGGTGCTTATACCTTCGAAGCTAGTATTTATGATGTATTAGATCTTGATTTAAATAACAGAGCAGGAGATGAAACAACACCAGAAGATGAATTAGGTGGAGACGATAATGAAGATGATGTATCACCTTTCTTTGAAAATACTGGAGATACTTTCTTAGGATTAAAAATCGATAGTGGTTTTACACCATTTGTAGATTACGATGTAACTGCTGGTTCCTTTGAAGTGACAGAAAAACAATACACATATTTAGAAGGTATAACTAATTATGAAGTAGACAGTGTTCCTTTTGGTGATTTTAGCCAAATAGTTTATTCAGTAAAATTCTTTTGGTTAGAAGATCAAGGTATTCCAGTTTGTACAGAAGCAGACCACAATGATTGGGGTTATTGTTTAATTTCTGGCGAAGAAACAAAAGAAATGGGATCAAAAAGACCAACAATCAAATTGTTTAATGACTATTGGCATATAATTAATATGGATCCTCCAGGTACAGATGTAACAAATGATGATGACAGAGTATCTGGTGGTTCAATAACCTTGGCAAAAGAAGCAGCATATGGAATAATTTCAGTTGGAGAACAATTAACTACTGAAGATTATTATGTACAATTAGATGATATTTCAGTAGGAACTGGTGCAGGATTCGCACATCCAGCTATTGTATCTTTAATTGATAAATCTACAGGAGAAGTTGTAGAACAAACACAAATAAATCCTGGCAATACTGAAGATATGGGACCAAGTGATGAAATAGCAGTACATATATATCAAACAGCTCCTGGTATTACCTTAACTTCTAAATGGGCAGAATTAGCTGTTTATTCAGAAGAATGGGAATTAGATGATGGAGATGAAATAGAAGATAATGAAGATTGGTTCATCAGTTTATACTGGAAAAATAGAGATGGTGCAGCAGCAGACGCAACAACAGACGGTTCAGAAGAAGACCCAGATAATTTAAGAGAAATTGTCTTTTATAATGATGATTCTTTTGAATTATCAGAAGGAGAAACATACAATATTATGGATGATCCAGTAGCATTTGATTTAACATATGATGGATTATCAACAGAAGATATGACAAAATTAACTTTTGAATTTGCAAAAGATGATCCAGATGAATGTACTTGTGATGCAGCAGGAGATTCTGATTGTGAAGTCAATGAAGCAAAAGCAGAAGTTTGGTTAAAAATCTCAACAGCATCAGATGAATTCGAAGGAGAAGGAGCTAATGATGGTAATATCATTTATGTTGCTTTAGAAGAACAAACTGATGCAGATGCATTTGGTGCAGATGTAGCAGGACATACATGGGAATCTGGTGATGTTTGGGTTTATGATCCAAATGATAAATGTGTTGAAGAAGATGGAGAATATGCAGATACTGAAGATTGGGAAGCAACCTATGATACTGCAGGAGACAATGGAGTAGTTGAACTAACATTCAATGATGGTGGATTAGTAGCACATTGGGGAACAGCAGCAGTAGACACAGCTGATGGAGATTATATTGATATAATCTTTACTCAAGAAGTAGGAGAAGTTGATTCAGCAGAAGATACATCTACAACTGCATTTACAGTATACAGAGATGGAGATGATTGGGAAATTAGAAATACAAATGCTGATGATGACCAACAAGCTGTTTATACAGTAAATGGTTTTGCAGCAAATTGCCAATTAGATGACTTTGCAGAAACAGTTGAAGATGATTTTGTAGATATCAGAGGTACTGAATATTCATTAACTTCAACAAAATATGAATTTAATGTACCAAAATCTGTAAGAGATATGTTATTCACCTTTACAACACACGGAGATGAAGCAACACCTAATACAGCAACATGGACTGCAAATGAAGGAGACAGCCAAACATTCGCTGACACAACCATTACAGTAGATACAATAACCTGTACAACAGGCGCATGTACTGTAAGTGGAGCTGGAGCAGCTGGATGTGCATACACTGGAGGATTAGAAGCAATTATCTCTGGTGAAGGCGCAGCATCTGTAGCAGGTATGGCACCTGGAACAGTCAATCCAAGTTCTCTAATTATGTTGGATACTGAAGGCGCAAGTCTATCCGGAAACTTCGTTTCTGTAGCAGGACCTGTAGTCAACACAGTAACAGCAAGAGAATTAACTGGAGCAAATGCACACGACTTTAACGCACAAGCAGTTTTAGTCAAACAAATCGCACCAGGAAAGATTGTTGTAGCAGGTAGAGATGCAGCTGATACATTAACAGCCGCAAATCAATTCATAGCTGCAATGCAAAGAGTCTAAGACTCTTTCCCTTTTTTTCTTTTTTATTTTTTAAATCTGATTTTGAAACTAAGCCGGAAATCTACTATTTAGAAGTGTTTATAAATAATATTTACTAATTTTTATTATAATTAAAAATATTCTCCTCCATATGCGGATTGAAACATTAATTATACACACAAATATAAAAGATAGGGGAGTATAAAAAGAGAGATTGAGAGTATGGATAAAGAAACTGAAAAAATGTTTAAAAATAAAATAGAGTCATTAATTAAACAAGGAGAAAACACTAATATAGAATTTAAAGAATGCAAAAATTTAATAAATAAAAATATTTATGAAACAATTTGTGCTTTTTTAAACTGGGAGGGAGGAGAACTGTTGATTGGCGTTTCAGATACTGGTGATATTATTGGAGTTAATAATGTTTCTCAATTAAAAAAAGACATAGCAACCACAATAAATAATCCACAAAAACTTAATCCTGCTGTTTATTTAACTATTGATGATTTACAACGAAGAACTTCCTTTGCCTAAAGGCAAAGGTATAGTTCATTCGTTGTAAATATATCAAATTCGGCAATTCCTCCAACACCTAAAGGTGTTGGTTTCCTTGCCGAATTTTATATGAAATTGAAATGAAAGGGAAAAAATTATTATATATTTATACTCCAAAAAGTTCACAAGTTCATAAATGTAATGGAAAAATATTTATTAGAAATGAAGATGGAGATTTTGATATAACAAATAACCATACATTAGTAACTAATCTTTATATAAATAAACAGATCGAATATACAGAGAATAAAATTTATCCTTATTGTGAATTGTCTGATTTAAGAAGTGATTTAATAGATAGAGTAAGAAAAATGACTAATACAAATCATCCGTGGAAAAAATTATCTGACATTGAATTATTAAAAAGTGTTAAATTATATACTAAAGATTACCAAACAGGAAAAGAAGGTTTTACTCTTGCATGTATATTATTATTTGGTAAGGATGAAACTATTATTTCAGTACTTCCTCATTATAAAACAGATTTACTTTTAAGAATAAAAAACAAAGATAGATATGATGATAGAGAAGATATCAGAACAAATTTAATTGATAGTTATGAAAAAATTATTGCTTTTGCACAGAAACATTTATCTGATCCTTTTTATCTTGAAGGAACACAAAGAGTGAGTTTAAGAGATAAGATATTTCGTGAAATCGCATCAAATATTTTGATTCACAGAGAGTACTCAAGTGCTTTTCCAGCCAAAATTATAATTGAAAAAGATAGAATTTATTCAGAAAACAGTAATAAACCACACCATAGAGGGATAATTGATATTAATAATTTTTCTCCATATCCAAAGAATCCAGTAATTGCACGAGTTTTTAAAGAAATTGGCTTTGCGGATGAGTTAGGTTCCGGAATTAGAAATCTTAAGAAATATGTTAAAATTTATTCCAATTCTATTCCCCAATTAATAGAAGAAGATATTTTTAAGATAATTATTCCAATTGATGAGGAAGTAATGATGAGAGTGGGAAAAGATAAACAAAGTTCGGAGAAAAGTTCGGAGAAAAGTTCGGAGAAAAGTTCGGAGAAAATTCTAGAATTAATTAAAACAGACAAACAAATTAGTTCAGTAAGTATAGCAGCAAAACTTGGACTTACTTCAAGAGCTGTAGAAAAAAATATTGCAATTCTTAAGAAGAAAGGTATTCTTCGCCGTATTGGTCCTGATAAGGGGGGTTATTGGGAAATTGTTAAGAATACAAAAAAATAGTTTCCGCTGACACATTAACAGCTGTGCACTTTTAATTTCATTAAAAGGCATGCCTTTTTGCCAAAGGCGAAAAGAGCACAGACCAATTCATAGCTGCAATGCAAAGAGTCTAAATTTAAGTCAAAGTTTCTTTGACTGCTGTAAATCTTTTGAGATTTACATTAGACCCTTTTTTTCCCTTTTTTTTTATTTTTTAAATCTGATTTTGAAATGACTCTTTTTAAAAACTCAAAATAAAAGTTTAAGTATCGTAATACTCAGTATTGTATTACTTAAAATTTGTTTTTGAATGTTAAACAAAAATACATACATTTTTAATCATTTATTGATACAATTTATTACATGAATTTTAGTAAAGGAATGGTAAATTCTCTTTTAGTTTTTACATTAATTGGTATTATACTACTTGCAATGTCAAGTTATTTATTTATTCAGAATTTTAAATATGCAGATACTTTAGCATTAGAGAATAATTATTATAAAATGCAAGATATCAAGCATTCAATAGTTTTAGCTTCTAAAAAAGGAGCAGAAGAAGGAGAGATAATATATAAAATCAAATATGAAGCGTGGAAAAAATGTGTTTGTGTAAGCTGTTTAGAAGAACCTACAAATTGTGTAATTCCTAGTTATTATTCTTGTCCTGTATGCGGGGATGAACCCTCATTAGAAACTGAGATAAAACAAAGAATAGTTGAACATTTATCTTCTTTGAATAACTATTATGAAAATGAAGAAAGATATTCTATTAGATTATGGTGTGGTGAAGCAACACAAGGGCAGTTATCAGATTTAAGCTGGCAAATGAAATCAGATAAAACAGCAAAAATATATTCAAATTCTATCGAAAATTGCCATGATTATTTTTCAATTTATACAAACGCAGATGGAACAATCACAATAAAATTTCAAAAACAGGATTTTTATCTTCAAAATACCCATAAAATTATTGGAATAAGTTTGTATGATTTATATACAGATATTTCAACAGTAGCATTTATTCCTAATACGGAGGAGTTTGATATTATATGGATCTAAAAGGACAAAGCACATTAGAAGCATTAATTTCCTTTACAATTCTTATATTAATAATAGGAATTGTTTTTTCTTCAATAAATACATCACATACTTCTGAGTTAAATAATAATAAGATGATTGAAGCAAAAATGGAATTAGAAAATATAGCATTAAGGTCAAATTTTATAAGTACTTCAACAGCTCCATATACAAAAACACCTTTTGTTATTCCTGCATATATTGGATATACAGGAAATGAAATTACAAAAGATATTGAAGGCAAAAAAATAAGTTCCCCAGTTTTATCTGAAATTGTTTGGGCTTTTGGTGATAAAAGATATGTTGTTAATAGGCTTGATGGAGAACCAATATAAAAAAGGTCAATTTGCATTTGATTTAGCTATTGCAGTTGTAGTGGTAGCATTTATTTTGTATTTTGGATTAACCACAGTAGCAGAAATTCATAATTCAAATGAAAAAAGTTTGAATGAGCAAATTATTTATAATAAATTAATTTCAGCTGCGGATTATTTAGTAAAAGTAGGTGCAGTTGAAACAAAAGAAATTTATAATTCAAAAGTAATTTATCATCATGAAATTACTGCTGAAAGTTTTAATAAAATTGGGGTTGACGAACTAAAAAATAAATTACAGTTAAAAGAACTTAAACTGGATTTTTGTAAAATTGAAGGGTGTAATACTTTTTATGAAGATAATTTGTGTATAAATAGAATTGTTTTATATAATAATGAAACTTCTATTTTAAGGGTGTGTGGAAAATGAAAGGGTTAATGTCATTTGAAGCAATTTTTTCTCTTACTATATTAATTTTTTTTATAAGTTCATTAAGTTTATTGAACACAAAATATATTGATACAACGTTATATGAATATCAATTATTAAATGATATTTTAGAAGTGACAGAAAAAAATGGAGGGATGGAAAGATTGTCTAATGGGGATATAAATGTCATATATGAAATGCAGGATTTAGCTAAATCCCAAGGATATTGTTTAGATATTAAAACAGAATTAGAAAGTAGGTCATTAAATGATTTAATATTAGGTATCGAAATAATTAATCAAGATATAAATTTAGGCAGTTATTCTTCTTGTTATAAAAAAGGAAATGTTATTTCAACAAAAAGAACAATACCTACTTATTTAGGCGGAATAATTATTTTAGAAGTCGAGATGCAAAAACAATAGATTTGTTTTAATTCATTTTGTTTTATTAAGTACTTATGGTTCTAATTGTTTTTGAAGGTATAGATGGTACAGGAAAAACCACACAAATAAAAAAATTTTTTAATGAATTAATAAAAACCGAATTGCCAACACATTTTTATAAATATCATAAGCCCTTTAAAAATAGTGAAATAAATAGACATTTAAATGAAAGAGTGAAACATTCGGCGAAATCAATGATGAATTTTTATTTACGAGAAATGAAAAGAGACATGCCTTTAATAAAAAAAGAAAATAAATCAGGATTTATTTTAATTGATAGATATTTTTATTCTACTATCTCATATCAAGGACAGAGTTTAGGAATAGAAAAAATTATTGATGAAATTAAAAAAAGAGATTTGTTAATTCCAAATTATGTAGTTTGGTTTGATATTGGTCCTAACATAAGTGCTGAAAGAAGAAGAAATGCAACAGGTTCAAATATTTTTGAAAAAGATTTTAAAATGCAAAGTAATTGTAGAGAAATATATCAAAAACTTTATGAAGAAAAACCCTTTGGTGCTACGTGGATTAAAATTGATATTACTAATAAATCTATAGAAGAAGTTTGGGAAGAATTGAAAAATATTCTTTTAGACCCAATTTTAAAACAAACTAAAACTTTATAAAGACAATTAAATATGAATATTATACTTTTTACTAGTGTTAGTCTTATTTGATGTGTATCAAAAAGACCTCGCTTTACTCATTACATTCGTAAAGCTCCGGTCTGTTTTGCTGTTGCAAAAAGACCTCGCTTTACTCATTACATTCGTAAAGCTCCGGTCCACTTCAATTGTTCTTGAAGGGACCAAGCAAAAAGTTTATACTTTTTGCTCCGGTCGTCTAGTCCGGTCAAGGATACTAGGCTTTCACCCTAGCGACCCGGGTTCAAAAGAACTTTCTATTCTCAATAGAGGAGATTTAGAGTTTTCCCTTTTCTTTGGGGTAAACCCTAGACCTTTCTTTTCGGGAAAAGAAAGGGATTGGGAATCCCGGCCGGAGCACTTTTTATATTACTATTTATACGGGCACTTTATTTAACAAAAATCGATAATTTTATATATTTTTGTGCCCATACAAATAATGTGGTTTATATAGAGAAGCTTGAAAGGAGAGGCAAAATCTATTACTATATTACAAAAAACTTTAGGGTTAGCGATAAAAAATGGAGAAAAATAAGAAAGTATATTGGTGATAAGCCCCCATCTAAAGAACAAATAAAAAATGCAGTTGAAGAAATTGAAGCTGACGCATTAAAGAAAGGCTTCATCAAACCAACTTCTAAATATACTTGTTTGAGCAATGAAGAAGTTGAGAAATTACAGGATTTAAAAGAAATTTTTAACAAAAGGTATGGTAAATTAAGTACAGTTGAAAGAGAAAAATATGAAGAAGATTTTATTGTGAGGTTTACTTATAATTCAAATGCAATTGAAGGAAATCGTCTAAGCCTTCGTGAGACAAGTATGATACTAACTGAGGGTATAATCCCTACTGGTGTCACTCAAAATGATTTTAATGAAACAATTAATTCAAAAGATTGCTATGAATTCATAAAAATGTATAAGGGAGGTTTCAATCAGAAGTTTTTGCTTAATATACATAAGATAATCACAAAGAACACTAATTGTAAAATTATAGGCAAGTACAGAACTCACGAAGTTAGAATTTCTGGTTCTGAGTGGGTGCCTCCTAATCATAAAAAAGTTAAGGAGGAGATGAGAAAACTTTTCCAATGGTATTACTCCGCAAGAAAGAAACTGCACCCTATTGAATTAAGTGCAATTTTGCATAATAAATTAGTTCGAATTCATCCTTTTGCTGATGGAAATGGAAGGACATCTAGGGTCGCAATGAATTGGATATTATTAAAAAGCAAATTTCCAATGTTTTACATAGAATTAAAAGATAAGATTAACTATTACAAAGCGATTGAAGAAGAAGGGGATAAAGGCAATAATGAAGAAATAGTACATTACATTGCCAAAGTGTTGGTGGAGCAGCATACATTTAAATCATATAAGTAAATAGTAGGTTTGAATCCCGGCCGGAGCACTTTTTTTTAAATTATTTTTTATAAAATTAATTCCAATCCACAAAGCATATCAAATTTAAGATACGTTTAAAAATATATATTGTAAATTATTATTAAAGAGGTGAAATCAAATGATATTTTGGATACTCGGATTAATTATAGCTATCATATTAATTGCAGTAATAGTAATTTATAATGGGTTAATTGTAGCTAGAAATAGAGTGGATAACGCTTGGTCTCAAATTGATGTTCAATTAAGAAAAAGGTTTGATTTAGTACCAAATTTAGTTGATACTGTAAAAGGATATGCAAAGCATGAAAAAAGTGTTTTTACAGAAGTAACAAAAGCAAGAGCTTCATTAATGAAAGCCGAAACAATTGAACAAAAAGGAAAAGCAGATACTCAATTAGCAGGTGCATTAAAATCATTATTTGCAGTAGCAGAAAATTATCCTAAATTACAAGCAAATGAAAATTTCAGATTATTGCAAGAACAATTAGAAGGAATTGAAAATAAAATTGCTTATTCAAGACAATTTTATAATGATTCAGTGATGGATTTTAATAATAAAATACAAACATTTCCAAATAATATGTTCGCAAATATGATGAATTTTACTAAAAAACAATACTTTGAAGCAGGAGAAGAAAAAGCAAGAAAACCTGTTAAAGTAGAGTTTTAAGGTGAATTTAAATGGAAATGTACAAACAGATTAGCCATAATAAATGGCTTTCTACTTTTTTAATTTTTATTGTATTTGGTATTTTAGTGGGATTAGGTTTTATACTTAGTTTTGTTTTTAATGATCCAAGTGTGTTAATAATAATTGTATTTTTTTCAGTAATTTATGTTTTTATATCTTATAGATTTAGCAAAAATATTGTTTTAGCTTCAACAGGAGCTAAAAAAGCAGATCCTATAAAAGATGCTTATCTAGTTAATACAGTAGAAGGATTAGCATTAGCAGCAGGAATACCAAAGCCAGAAGTTTATATTATTGAAGACCAAAACCCAAATGCTTTTGCTACTGGAAAAGACCCCAAATCCTCAGCAATTGCAGTAACAAGAGGATTATTAAATATTATGAATAGAGAAGAATTAGAAGGAGTTATATCGCATGAATTAGCGCATATTAAAAATTATGATATTAGATTTATGACTTTAACAGCAGTTCTAGTTGGTTTAATAGCAATTATAGCACAATTTTCAACAAGAATGTTAATATTTGGCGGTTCTGGAGATAGAAAAGGAGGGCACCCAATAGTTTTAATTATAGGAATTTTATTTATGATTTTAGCTCCTATTTTTGCAACTTTAGTTCAATTAGCAATTTCAAGAAAAAGAGAATATTTAGCAGATGCAACAGGCGCACAATTATCAAGATATCCAGATGGATTGGCAAATGCATTAGAAAAATTAAAAAAACATGATACAAAAATAAAAACAGCCTCAAGTGCTACTGCACCTTTATTTATTGCAGAACCAATAAAAAAAGGATTTGCAAACTTAATTTCAACGCATCCTCCTTTAGATGATAGAATTAAAAAATTAAGGAATATGTAGATATATCAAAACCTTTATATATCTTAATATGTATATATTGTTTATGCTGTCAAGTTTTTTAACCTCAGAGAAAAATATCAAAAAAATAATAAAAAAGAAATTTTCTATATTTATCCTGTGGATGTTAAAAGAAAAATCAGATACTGGATATGAATTAATAAAAAGACTACACAAAGAAAACATAAAAATTACTTATTCTCAATTATATCCTTTATTAAATTCTTTACATAAAAAAGGATATATCAAAAAAATTGAAGATAAAAAAAATAAAAGGAAAAAATATGTATATAAAATAACAAAAGAAGGAGAAGAATGTTTTAGGAATGTAAGAAAATTAATTACCCCAACATTAGAAAAATATATGTTATTTTTATTAAAGGCGAAGTAAAATGAAAGAAAATTTATTAAAAATCGAAAATGTTAAAAAAAGATTTTTGCTTGGTGAAATTCCAGTCGATGCTTTGAGAGGAGTATCATTAGAAATAAAAGAAGGAGAATTAATTAGTATTGTAGGACCATCTGGGAGTGGAAAATCTACCTTATTAAATATTATTGGATTATTAACAGAACCTACAGAAGGACAGATAATATTAGAAGGAAAAGATATATCTAAATTAAATGAGGATGAAAGAGCATATTTAAGAGGAAAAAAACTTGGTTTTGTTTTTCAAACATTTAATTTAATACCTACTTTTAGTTCAGTAGAAAATGTAGCAGTTCCTATGATGTTTTATGGTTATTCTAAAGAAGAAAGAACAAAAACAGCAGAAGAATTATTAAGAAAAGTTGGTTTAAGTCATAGATTAAATAGCAGACCATCTCAATTAAGCGGAGGTGAAAGGCAAAGAGTTGCAATTGCAAGAGCATTAGCAAATGAACCGGATATAATTTTAGCAGATGAACCAACTGGAAATTTAGATTCAGAATCAGGAAAATCTATTTTAGATTTATTTTTAAAATTAAATAAAGAAGGAAAAACAATTATTTTGGTTACACATGATCCAAGAATACCAAAATTAACAAAAAGAACAATTCATATTAAAGATGGTTTAATAGATAAAGAGGTGAATAAAAAATGAAAAAAAGTATTTTAGTAATGTTTTTATTAGTTTTAATATCTACATCTATTTTTGCAGATATACAAATTTCAAATTATGAGGTTCTGCCTTCAACAGCAAGACCTGGTGTCAAAGGAACAGCAACATTGACAATTACAAATGGAGGAACAAATGTATTAGAAAGAGTTACTGTATCAATACAGCCTTCTTCAGGAATTGAAGCTAAATCTTCTGTATATATTGGAGATATGGAACCTGATGGTACTTCTTTAATTTCAGTTCCATTTACTGTTAAAGATAATACTCCTTCTGGTGTTTATGCATTAAGAATTATAGTAAGGGGAGCTGAGCAAATAACTAGTGGAGCAGATAATTCTCTTTCAAGAGCTATTGATATTCCAATATACGTTAATAGACCGCCTTCATTATC
>JBAZFO010000015.1:0-28472 GCA_041653315.1 Candidatus Micrarchaeia archaeon
CATAACATTGAATTCCGTCTAAGTAACATCATCTTGTAAATCTCCAAAAGTGAATGCTCTTCTTGGGGCTACTTCTAATGAACCTGTTGGAACATCACTCCAAGTAACATCATCTTTATTTACTTGTCCTTGTACACATGCAACTCTTGTAATAGTAATAGGTTCACTTAATGAATGTTGGAATTGTCCATATACAATACCACTAGTATCCATAATAGGTGTTACTTCATTACATACAAATCCTGCTTCTTCAAATAAACATGATGGAGTTCCTTGTACATATCCACCAAGAATTATTAATAACAAAGCTAGGACAATTACAATTACTAATAATGCCCAACCATAAGTCATTAAATATTCCATGGCTGCCTGTCCTTTCTTATTTTTAATATCCATTTATTAATCACCTCAAATTTATTATTTAATAAATTTATATTCATATAACGAACACTACCTTTTTATATCTTTTTACCAAGTCAATGATCTTAATAAGGTAGTTAAAACTGAACCAATTATGAAATAAATTACAATAGCAGCTACTAAAAGTAAGGGGAAAAACTTTAATCCTTCTTTTTTCTCCCCGTGTTGTATTACTCCAATTATTAAACTTGATAAAACTACTGTTAAAATTAATGTTGCTAAAGAAAATAAAAAGAATTCATCAGAGGTTACTGGAACTTCTGAAAATTTAAGTGAAGCAAAATTTCCCATTGAACCTGCACCAGCATTATTAAATTCATTAACACCTGTTTGTGGAATTTGTTCAAATACTAATTCTAATCTTATTAATAACTGGTGTGCAACTGCAAACAAGAATGGTGTTGCAACTGCTGCTGCAAATGCAATAAATATAACATACATTAATAATGAAGTTGAAATCTCTTTTTTAATTAATTGAGTTTCTCTTGCTTCTTCTCCAGTTCTTTCTAATATGTTGGCTATCTCTCCACCAGAAGCCATACCTTGTTTTATTAATGAAATGGCCCTGTTTAATGACCTTGAAGCAAATCTTGCGCCTAATCTATCTAAGGCTTTATCTACTGGTTCTCCACCAAACGTTCTTCTTGCTACTAATTCAACTTCTGTTGATAATAAACCAAATTCTGGTTTTGCAGCATACCAAAGTGCTTGATCAATATTCATTCCTCCCCTAACATTTGCTGCAGCCAATAATAGGAAATCTGGGAGTACTTCTTCCATATTTTTTCTTCTTGAATCTATTCTAAGCATTAAATAAACGTAATTTGCCATTATAGTTGCGATAGTCATAAGAATAAAAGAAAGTAATACTGAAAAAATGATTAAAATCGGAACAAATAATGGAGATATAGTCTCACCATCAATTAATCCAGGAAGTATATAACCAAGAAAATTAATTAAATAGTTAAATGTTAAGTCATTCCATAATAATAAAATAGATAATAAAATTGAAGATAGAACAACGAATACTACTAGAAATCCCATATATAATTCAGCAGACATATTAATACCTGATGAATCTAAGGTTTCAGCAGTACTTCTGATTTGTTTTCTTGTAAACAATCTTCCTATTTTTTCATACGGTGTTTTTACCATTTTATCACTTTAAGTTAATTCAAATCTTGGTCTTGATGACTCCATTACAGATACAAATGAAAATTGTACTGCAACAATTAATAAAAATATTAAAGGTAATAGGAACGGGGCAATCTCCATAGCTGCTTCTCCAGCAAATGCCAAAATAACTATAATAAATACTACACCTAATGAAGGGAATATAATTCCAAAAAGCATAAAGAACATACTTAATGGATTTAATTTTTGTCCATATGCTTTTAGACTGATTACTTGTTCCTTTGCTATATTTTCTAAAACAGAATCTAATGCATCAGCAATATCTGATCCAGATACAATTGCATTAACCATTTGTAATAATACCCTATTAAAATATTTAGAAGGGCAATTTGAACCTGCTTCTCTTAAAGCAGCAGTTTCTGGTTTTCCTAAACTTATATCTTCTATTATTTTATTAAATTCTTCACTTACTGCTCCATAACCTTCAGTAACACCAACCATTGCATCAAAAAAAGGTATTCCTGATTTTAAAGCAATAACTATATGCCTTCCTGCAAAAACAACATCTTGGTCAATTTTTCTTGCTCTTTGGAGCATTTTTATTGAAGGTAAAGACATCCAAAAGAAAAACATTAGTATGAAAACAAGTATCCAAATTGGTATTAAATATAATAATTGAAGTTCTAAAGTATAAAAAATTGCAAATAAAGCAATTAAAATAACTAAAGAATAAATAAGTGAGGTTACTAAAACTTTTTTAACAAATTTACCAGGGTCAGTTTCCATTCTTGCCATTCTTAATTTTTGTTCTAAATTTGGAAAATATTCTGCAATAGAATTAGCGATTTTTCCATTATTTCCAGGAGTATCTATTTTTTTTCTTCTAATAGGTTTTGAAATAAGTGGATGAGATGCTATTTTTTCTTCTTTCATTTTTTATCTACCTTTTTGTCTATAAATTCTTCAAATGGGTTTTCTTCTTTTATGATATACTGAATTAATTCTTCACATATACCTTTGTTTTTTGCCATTTCTTTTCTGACTTCGTATCTAAAATTTTCTGAATTTATCATATTAGAATTGAATTGATCATACAATTCTCTTATATTTTCACGTGCATAAGATATTAAAATATAATCTCTTAATGTGTTTATCTCTTCAATTGCTTTCATTTGGTCTTCTCTGCTCATTTTTTCAATTTTTTCTGTTCTTTCAAATTTTGTTTCAGTAGTTCTTGATTTTTTTTCTTTCATTTGTTTCATAACATCTTCGACTTCTGTATTTGAAGATGTATCTTTTAATATTTTTTTTGTATAAGTTTTTGCTGCTATCATCTTTTCTACTTTTTGTAGTTCAGTTATCATTTGTTCGAATGTTAAATCATTTATTTTTGTTTTTATTGGTTTTTCAAGTTTGGTTTCTTTAATTTCATATTCTCTTATTTTTGATTTTTTTAGATTATTCTCATATTTAAGAATTTCATCTTTTAAATTATTAAATTCTTTTGAGTTTTCAATCATATTCGAACGCCCATTTTTTCTCCTTTTTTACGTATTCAAGGACTTTTTCTGGCTCTTTGTAATATTTTGCCACAATATGTCCAACTTCATCTACTTTTATATAATTATTTTTACTCATCCATTCTATTACTGATGCTTTTTCATCAACGTCTTTTTCAATTTCTTTTATGCTCATTCCTGCATATAATTGTAAAGTATTTGCTATAGAAATAGTTTTTCCAACTTCCATTAGTTTATCTGTTTTTATATCCCATTTATGAAGCATATTCAATTCTCCACTTTTCATTACTTCTGCAAATTCTAAAGTTCTTCTTATTCCGAATCTTCTATGTCTAAATTGTACTATTACACCAGCTAATGCATCAAGAACTGCGGGAGGTACATTTATTGGTGGATTTACCATTCTTGTAATTGTTTCTTCAGCATTATCTGCGTGAATAGTTGCATATACTGAATGTCCAGTATGCATTGCTTCAAACATAACTTCTGCTTCTTTTTGTCTTCTTACTTCTCCAACAATTATTCTATCTGGTCTTTGTCTTAATGCATTGACCATTAAATCAAGCATTGTTATTTCTCCTTTTCCTTCTGGATTTGGTTCTCTAGTACTCATAGGTATCCAATGTAAGAAAGAGGGTAAAGTTAATTCTCTTGTATCTTCAATTGATACAATTCTTTGATTTGGGGGGATAAATGCTGCTAATGCATTTAAAAATGAGGTTTTACCAGATGCAGTTCCACCTGCGATTATTAAAGATAATTCATTTTGTATACATAACCATAGTAAACCAGCCAATTTAGGAGAAATGCATTTTGTATTTACAAATAAAGGCATAGTCCATGGATTTTTTGAGAATTTTCTTATTGTTATTGTATTACCAAATGATGAAACTGGAGATAATGTTGCATTAACCCTGTCTCCTGTTTGTAAATGGGCATCTAATAAGGGATTTAAAATATTAATCTGTTTTCCAACTTTTCTAGCAATCATTGCTGCATAATCATAAATAGATTCTTCATTTTTTATTTTTACATTACTTTTTAACCAGCCAAATCTTTTATGATAAACCCAAACTGGATCTTCAGCAGAATTGATTACTACTTCTTCTAAATTTTCGTCGTGCATAGGAATTTCTAAATCACCCAAACCTAAGGTGTTTTGAATTAAATATGAAGCTAAAACTTGTTTAGTTTCTGGTGTTAAAGAAGGAAAATGTTTATCTAATAAACTTAGTGCTTTAGTATTAAATTTGCTTTTAACTTGTTCTGCTTTTTTTGGATCTATTAATTCAGAGATATCTAATTTAACATCTGTAACTAATTCTCCTTTTAATGTATTTAAAATTATTTTTGTTCCTTCTGCTAATCCAGGAATTGTTACAATATAGTGTGGAACATAATCGTTTGTGTCTAAAATTTTTATATTTACAGGTATATTTTCACTTTTAAAAAAATAAGAATCTATAACACCGCCTTGCGCTGAGGATCTTAATTGTTCAATACTATTTGAAACAGGTTTTAACGGACTTTCTGTTTTTATTTCTTTTTTATCTGCCATTTAACCACCAGTTTTTATTCTATTTAATATAAAATTATAAACACAATGTATTTAAAGACTTTCTTATATTTTGGGTAGATATTATTTTTCCCACATTTCTTTAATTAAATCTCTTAATTCTTGTCTTTTTTTATGTAATATTTTTTCTTCTGTTTTAGTTAATTCTATATTTTCTCCAATTTCTTTTATTTCTTTATTAGATTCTATAGAATCCAAACGTTTTTTAGGTATTTTTAATAAATCGATTTTCCTTTCTAAAATAGATAATTCAGTTATTAATTTATTCTTCATTTCTCTTAATTCCCTCACTTTTAAGAAGATATGGTCTATTTTATTTTTTTCGTTTATAATATTTTCATATTTTTCAATTATTTTTTCTATTTTATCAATTTCTTGTCTTATTAAATTTTTGTTTAATTCAAGCTCTTTATTTATTTTTTCAGTTTCTTCTTCTGTTTTTTGTTTATCTTCTAAATATTGTTTTTTCAAATTTTCCATTCTTTTGTAATAAAAAAAGACAGTTTCTTTTAATTGAATATATTCAGAATTGTATTTTTTTAATGGAGTTGTAGAACTTTCAATCTCCTTTAATAATTCTTCTGATTTTTTAATTAAATTTGTTTTTTGTGTTTTTATTTCAATTTGAATTTTATCAATTTCTTTTAATTTTTCTTTACTATTTTTTTTAATTTCCCCAATTTCTTCCAGATTTTTTATTATTTTGTTAAATTCTTTTACATTGTTATCAAATGTTTTTTGTCTTTGTTCTAATGTTTCTAAAAGTATTTTTTCTTCTTTTCCTTCATTTTTTATATTTTCATTTAATTCTTTTAATACCTTTATTTTATTGTTTATTTCTAAATCTATTTTTTTAATTTGTTCTTTTATTTCTGGAATTGTTCCTTCTACTTTTTCTAAATTTTTAATTAAATCTTCAATATTTCCATTTTTAATTTCATCTAGCTTTTTTTGTTTTGTTTTTATCTCTTCTATCTGTTTTTCAAAATATTGTGAAATTTTTTCTATTTTTCCTTTCTCTTCTTTGAGTATAGAAATATTTTTTTCAATTTCTGTAATTTTTAAAAATAATTTTTTATGTTCCTCAATTTGTTTTTCTAACTCTTCTACTTTTGTTAATGAATCATTAATTTTATTTGTTAAATTTAATTCTGTTCCTTTAATTTCTTTTAATTCATTCATTTCTTCGTTTGTTTTTTTCAATTTTTCATATAATTCTTTCCATTCATTTTCTTTTTTTATCAAATGCTCAGAAAAAGAGTCTGTATTTAATTTAGATTCTTCTAGTTTTAATTTGTTTTTTTGTGATATTTCATCTATAGCAAATTCTAATTCTTTAATTTTATTTGCTTTTTTTTGGATTTCAATTATTTTAGGATCAAATATATCTATTATATTTTTAAATTCTTTTTCAAGATTTTCCATTTCCTCAGAATTTTGATTAATTTTTTGTTTTATTTCTTCAATTTTTTGTTTTAAATTTTCTTTTTGTGTTTTAATATCTCCAATTTTTTGGATTATTTTACCTTCAGCCCCTTTAATCCAAATAAGATATATTTTTGTAAAACGATACTCAATGTTTATTATCCCTTCATTTTCTAATGCTTGGCCCCAGGTTTCTATTGTTTTAAATGGGATGTCTAATATTTTAGAAGCTTCTTCTAATTCTATTTTCCCTTTTTCTTGTACTAATTTTATAAGTGAATCAACACCTGTACTTATTAGAAGTTCATCAATACCCATATACAATTCCATGATTTAAAGACTTATAAAGATTTCTATAATAATTATGTATATGGATGCGACAATAAAACGTAAAGATAGTGATCCACTTACTTCAATAAAAAATCAAAATTGGATAAGGAAAAAATTTGGAGAAATTGGGATCAAAGTTTATATTAATATAAAAAATCCAGTTTCTTTTGATAATTTAATTAATAAATTAGGAATTACAAAAGAACAATTATTAGAAATGCTTCAAATTATGGAAAAGAAAGGGGTTATACATATAGAAGGCAAGTTAGATCTTCCATTAAATCAACCAGAGCCAATTATTCAGAAAGAAGAAGTAAATAAATTAAAAGAAGAACCAGCAAAACAAATAAAAAAACCGCCAGTCTATCCAGTTGAAGAAGAAATTCAACAAAAAGATGAAGAACAAGAACAAGAACAAGAAGAACCAATAGAACAAGAACCCATGGAAGAAGAACAAGAACAAGAAGAACAAGAACAAGAGGAACAAGAAGAACAAGAGGAACAAGAGGAACAAGAGGAACAAGAGATAATTGAAGAAGAACCAGAATTTAAACAACCACCAAAACCCCCACCAAGGGAAAAGAAAGCAACTTCAGATTTAACTCCTGTAGAACGTATTATATTTGATAAATTTGGAGATTCCGGAGTTAATGTGTATAAATTAATTGATGGTCAAAGAACTGCAGAAGAAATTCTTAAACAAACTGGAGTAACTGAGGTAAAATTAATTGAAATTTTAGAATTTTTAGATAAACAGGGAATAATTAAATTAGAAAAACCAAGTAAAGAGAAACATCTTAAAAAATTAAATCCTTTGACTGAAATGGATATTCAAAGTAATGAAGTAAAAGATACAAAAGATAATGAAGAAGGGATTATTCCAATTGATATCCCTGTTAAATCAAAATTAAATTTTTCACAAAAATTAAAACTCGGACCTGAAGTAACTTTGAAATTTGGTTCAGATGGAACAAAAATTTATGATTTAATTGATGGTGAAAGAAATGTTATTGATCTAGCTATTGAAACACACATAAAATTAAATAAGGTAGATTTAATTATGGAATTTTTAAGTACAAAAGATGCTACGTTATTCAAACCAATGGAAAGAGAGCAAATTAGATATAAATACGGAGATGAAGGATTTGCAATTTATAAAAAATATGGAAGAGAAGGAATTTATGTTTATGAATTAATTGGCAGAGTTCCATCATTTAAAGATATTGTGAATGAAACAGGAATTGAACCTGCAAAAGTTGTTGAAATTTTTATATTTATACACAATGTTTTGGATATAGAATTACCTCTGACAAAACAAATGATGTATAAACAACTTGGAATTGTTTAAAATTAAATTTATCCTCGAAAGTTTTATTTGTGTTAGTAAATAATTCTTTGGTATTTTTTCCTCAGAACTAACAATATGCTTTTAAATCTTTTCTTTAAAATACATTAACCAGTTTCCAATAGAGTATTAAAAAGGCGATAAAGGTGGTTTAAATGAGAGGATATACAGAAGAGGTTAGTGAATATGAGAAAGAATTTCAATTCTTTGAAAAAATAGGAAAAGGAATGAAAAAAATTGTATGGCTAGGAGTAGTTTTAGGGGGCGTTATTTTTGGGGTGTCACAAATAGAAGCATCTATAAAAAAAGAAGAAATATCTAAAAATGAGCCAAAAATAATTGAACAGATAAATACTATTAAAGATCCAAAATTAGATATTTTTATTTCAATAGCAAGAAATAATGAATTATTGGCGCAAAATCTACCAAGTAATACTATAAAATCTAAAGATAGAATACATAATTAATTTTATTTTTTTATTTTCTATTTTTTATTAAAATAAATACAATTATGGCACCTAAACAGCTTAATCCATTAATTATTGATAAAATAAGGTCATTTGAATATGCCCCAATTACAAGCAAGAGTATACCAATAATCTGTAATCCTACGAAACCTAAGGAAATATTTGTACTTTTTTTATTTTTAGTTAATTTATATATCTGAAAAGCCCATGCTAGTACAATTAAACCTACTCCAATCCATGATAACATATTAAAAGATAATACTTTATTATTTAAAATAGTTTCTCTTTTCTAAAAATTTCAATATTATTATTTGATCGTATTTAGAAAAGATTAAAAGAAGAATCAAAAATCGAAAAACCAACAGAAAAAAAGAAAATCAAATTTTAATTTTATTTATCTTTCTAAATATGATACAGCCATTTTTTCTAAAATAATATCTTCTAATTTATAATTTTTTAAGGTATTCTTATTTAATTGGAATATTGTTAAATCTGGAGTGAAAACAAGTTTTTTCTTTTTAGCTTTTATTTCATTTAATATTTTGTTAATATCATCCCATTCATAAAATAAAAAAAAGTCATTTGTTTCTTTAGCTCCGGCTTTTTGAATTGCTCTTGAAACATGTTTTTCTGAGCATATCCATAATAGGATTTCATTATTTATTGATTTTGCCTTATTTCTCTTATCTTTAAACGCTTTTTTAGATAATTCATAGGCTATTTCTACTTGTTTTTTAGAAATAATATAATCTGGATTTAAAACTTGATATATTTTATTTGATTTATCCAAAATGTTAATTATCTCTCTAATATCTTTAATTTGTGAACTTATTCTTACTAAAACCATACTTTTTTAAAGTAGAGCATATATTAAAATAATACTGTTTTCTAGAATATTATTAATTCTAGAATTTTTTATGCTTGAGGTGTAATGTATGGAACAATATCATGGAAGATCTAAAAAAACAAATAAAGGAACTGGTGCAAGAATTAAAAAGAAAAGTGATAAAAAACTATCAAAAATTGGCGGTCCTGCTATTAATACTAGAGTAGCTGCTAATAAAGAACAAGAAGAATTAAAAATTACAAGAACAAGAGGCGGAAATGAAAAAATAAAGCCAAGAAAAGGATTTTATATTAATGTGGCAGTTAAAGAAGGCGGAAAGAATATAATTAAAAAAGCAGAGATTAAATCTGTAGCGCAATCACCAGAAAATAGACATCATTCTAGGATGAATATTATAGCTAAAGGATCAGTTTTAGATACAAGTATTGGGAAAGTTAAAGTTACAAGCAGACCTGGTCAAGATGGCGTAATCAATGGTGTTTTACTTTCTTAAAAATCTTTTTTTATTTGTTTTATATCTGCGCGTGTTTTGAAACCCATTGAATCAAAATGGGTTTTTGTTGTTTTATATTTTTTATTTAAAGCGCTTATTAATTTTTCTAATTTTGGAGATTCTTTTTTTAATAGTCTAGATAATTTATCTGTTGTGTAAAATCCAACAGGCATATTTATTTCGTTAATTAATAGGTCTAGAATTTTATTTAATTCATTTTTATTTTTGTAATTGCGCATTTCATTTAATTTTTTCATTTCTTCTAATATTTCTTTGTTATGTAATTCACCTAACCATAAAGGTCCGGCAATTTCCCAATTTTTGTTTGTATTTGTAGATAATTCATTTGTTTGTATTTCTAATGTGTTTGGATTAAATTCTAAATATCCTATTTTTCTTGAAGTTTCAACAGCTTTTTCAGCGCCTTTTTCTAATTTAATAATTATTTTAAAATAATGCCTATGCGATAAAGAAAACAAAGGTTCTATTGAAAAATCATATTCAGTAGCAGCATAACTTATATTAGCAAGCAGGATTCTAAGACCTACTTCATGACATAAGAAATTATTTAATGGAAAAGAATGATATAATTTTATACAAGCCTTTCTTTTAGCTCCGCATAAAACTGCAGTATCTGTTGCTGTGATAGACAAATATGCTGTTTTTATATAACTTTTAGAAGCAAATTCTCCTATTGCGCTTCTTAAGAAACTTTGAGGAGAACCAAATGGGTCTAATTCAATGAAATTATAGTCTTTTCCAAATAAATGCTGTAAAATATCTTCATCATATGCTTTTGCTTTTTTAGCAGGGAGTTTATTATGTTTAATATTTTTTTTCATTAAAGGAAGTGCATATTTATTTGCATCTACTAATGAAAGAGATTCAATGTTTTCATTTTCTTTTAAATATCTAATTCCTCTTATACCTGTTGCGCTAAAGCCGTCGCATATTCTCAATTTATCTTTTATTGCGCCGACACATAAAGAAGAGATGTCTCTGCATAATTCCATATGTGGATTATAAAAAATATTTTCTTTTGTATAAATTTCTGTTGTATTCTCTTTTATTTTTTCCATATTTTTCACATTAATATTTAGTTTTTCATACTTAATCTTGTTCATCTAATTTTTTCAAAGCATCTATTAGGCCGTGCGCATAAACAATTGCGCCAAAAGCAGTAATTAAATCGTCTTTTTCAATAAAATATTTAGTATCTGAATAATAGCGCTCTGCTAAGTCTATAATATGTTTATATCTTTCTTTTGCTTTTGAATCCACTTCTTTTATTGAGTCTTCGAATTTGCGCAGATCTATTTCAATTCGTTCTTTAATATCTTTCATATATTTATTATATTACTTGTTTTTATAAATTTATTCTATAAATGAAAATAAAGATAAATTTAAAAATAAATTCTTCATATTGATATACAATGAATTTACGTAAAAAGCATGATGAAAATATAAATGAAATTATTTGTCATCCTAAAAAGAGAATTTCTATATTCAAAAATATATCTGTAAAAGAACAAGGATTTATTTTATTAGAATTATCAAAACGACTGCAAAAAGATATTTTGAATAACTTAACTGATGATGAATTGTTTAATCTTATAGAATTTTTAGACCCAGATGAGATCACAGAGATATTGCATAATATTAATTCTAAAAGAAGCACAAAAGTTTTAAAGAGATTAAATATAGATACAAAAGAAAAAATTGAATTTCTGCTTAAATTTGACCCAAAAACAATAGCAAGTATGGTTAGTTTTGATTATATTCGGGCAGATTCTAAAATCACGTTTGAAGAACTTTCTAAAGAAATTCAACAGCATGAAAAAAATACTGGGAAATTTCCAGTTATACTTATTTTTGAAAAAGGAGAATTAAAAGGAGAGATTTTTGCACATACTTTAGCTTTGGTTAAGAAAAAAGAAAAAATTGAAAAATATATAAATAAAATCCATGCAATTAAGTACAATGAAAGTAAAAAAGAAGTAATCAAATTATTTGAGAAATACCAGCATAATAAAATAGTAGTTTTAGATGAAAATGATAGTATTTTAGGTATTATTTATTCAGATGATATACTTAAATTAATAAGAAAACAATCTGGAAATAGCCTTAGAGAATTTGCAGGTATAAGTGAAGAAGAGGATGTTTTAGATTCTGCTTTTATTAAATTTAAATATAGATATAAATGGCTAATTCTTAATTTAGCAACTGCATTTTTTGCTGCATCTATTGTAAGCCTTTTTCAAGAAACTATTTCAGCATTTGTATTATTAGCAGTATATATGCCTATAGTTGCAGGCATGGGGGGAAATGCAGGTACACAAACATTAGCAGTAGTTGTAAGAGGTTTAGCTCTTAAAGAAATTGAACTTAAAACAGGAAAGAGAGTTATTATTAATGAAGCATTAGCAGGTGCAATGAATGGGATAGTGATTGGTATTTTAGTTGCAGCAGTTGCTTTATTTTGGAATCATAATCCAATACTTGGTTTAATTTTAAGTATTGCTATGATCTGTAATTTAATAACAGCTGGATTTTTTGGAGCTGTAATCCCATTAATTATGAAAAAATTAGGAAAAGATCCTGCTTCATCTGCGACTATATTCATCACAACAGCTACAGATGTATTTGGATTTTTTGTGTTTTTAGGATTAGCGACTCTTTTATTATAAATTAATTTTTATATATGAAATCATTTATCCTGTCTTTTGCTTTTTCACGCTTTTCTTGGTGAACTTTTAAAAAAGAGTTTATCTTTTCTATTGTTATTGCTTTTAATTCGCCGCTTAATAAAGCGCCAGATTTATAGTCATCATATATTTTTTTGAGTTTTTTATCATCTTCTTCAAAAAAAGTAAGCCATTGATACGAAACATCTATTTCAGGAATACCCCCATATTTTCTGTGTTCTTCAACTGTTTCTTTTCCACCTGAGAATGCGTATTTATTTATTTTATTTTTAACAGTTTTTTCATTATCTATTGTATAAATAGTTGTATTTGAATTAGAAGAAGCCATTTTGCCATCACTTTCCATTCCTGCTAATCCAGGAAAAAATCTACATTGTATAGAAGCAGGTTTATAGTATCCTAATTTAGGTATAACATCTCTTGAAATTCTAAAATGTGGATCTTGGTCAATTGCGTGGGGAATTAAACAAGGTCTTGGTTTTTTATTATTTTCAATAATATTTGGTAAAAATGAAGGGACTGCCTGCATTGCTGTATAAAAAATAGCTCCTATATTTTGATCGTTTTCAAAACCAAAAGCTGAACGAACAGTTGAAAAAGTTATTTTTTTTGCTACTTTTATTGCTTCTGGATACATTATACCCGCATGTTTTGTATCAATTAAGAAATTAGTTTTTTTAGGATTAAAACCTAAAGCAATAACATCAAGCATATTTTCATATGTCATTTTTTGAATTTCTTCAAATTCCATATTTTGTTTAAATAGAAATTTTTCTTCATCTGGAAATTGGAACCATAATTCAGTATCAAATTTGTCTTGTAGCCATTTAGTAAACATCCAAGGAATTAAATGACCTAAATGTATATGTCCTGAAGGCGCTCTTCCAGTATATAAAAAGAATTTATTTCCTTTTTCATATTCATTTAAAATAAATTCCATATCTCTATGTGCAAAAAATATTCCCCTTTTTAAAAAATAATGTAATTCTCCAGTGTGTTTTTCAATTCTTTTTAATAATTTAGTGTCTATTTTAGATAATCCAAATTCATTAATTAATTTATCATAATCAATATTTCCTTTAACTTCCCAGGGGGTGATTATTGTTTTTTCATTATTCATAAATAACCCTCTTTTTTGGGTTTAATATTGTTTTTAGCTTTTTTTATAAGCGGTTCTATAAATTCAATTCCCTTTTTATTTAGAGCTATATCATAAATTTTTTCTTCATAACAGCATCCACGCATTTTAATTATTTCTAAACCCCTTCTTCTTTTTCTTCCTTCTAAAATATTTGATAAATGTATAAAACCATCAGTAAAATTTTCAACTCCTGAAATAGTTTTTGGTATATCATTTTCTCTGAATTTCCCATCTTCTGCTATAAGAATAGTAGTAGTTTTCCAATTTCTTACTTTTGAAATAAACTGCAATAAAGTCTGCCTTTTATCTAATTCATTTTTTTGAAGCAAACCTAAAGGAGTTATTGGATCGATGACTACTCTTTTTACATCCATAGTTTCAATCATTGTTTTTATCGCATCTTCCTGTTCTAAAAGTTGATCTAATTCAGTTACTGGAAATTCTATAAAAATTAATCTTTTTTCTTCTTCTAATTTTTTAATATTTAGCCCTAATTCTTCCATATGTCTTAAAGTGGGTTTTTTTCTTTCTTCAAAAGAAACATATAATCCAGTTTCGTTATTATTTTTTATTCCTTCTTCTAAAAATTGCATTCCGAATGTAGATTTTCCTGTTCCTACTCCTCCAGAAACAGCGATTACACTTTCTTTTGGTAATCCACCTGTAATTTTATCAAATCCTTTAATACCTGTTTTTATTTTTTCCATTTTTATTCCTCAGTAATTCTTTCTAATATTTTTTTACCCATTTCTTCTCTTGCTTTCATTTTTTTAGCATATTCAATTTTATCTTCTTCGTTTAGAGCTTTTTCCAAATACATTTCAGTGAAATTATAACTAAAAGATGCAGCATTAAGAAATAATCTTTGTAATGTTCCAGCATCAACATTCATTTTGTGTGGTTTTATTACTTCAACACCCATTGGGGCATATTTCATACATAAATTTAAGAAAGATTCTAAATCTTTAGCTAATACTCTTCCTTGTGAATAAGTTGAGTATAAATTATTTTCACATTTTATAGCATCATCAATTTCACCATATGCGAATATAATTCCTGGTTCTTGAGTTAATTTTGAAATAGTTTCAGTCATTATGTTTTTTACAATTTCTGGAGAGCTTCCATGCAAATCAAAGTATATTTCAGCCATTAATCCTCCGTCTTTAATTGTTTGTTCAATAATTTCTTCTGGGCTTTTCTTATTTTCCATATTTTCACCTATTATTATTCACAAGGGAGTTATTTAAAATATTACCTTTTTAGTTATTTGATTGATAACTGCATTATAAATAAAGTAATTAAATAAATTAGATAAATTATAACTAGGATTAAGCCTTCATTCTTTGTTAATTTGTTTTTTGTTTTTAAAAAATAATATAATAACACGGAAGAGATAATTGCAAAAAATCCAATAATTAATATCATTGGTTTTTCTAAAAAGGTTGTAGATAATAGAGATACTAGACCTAAAATTAAAGTTAAATTTATAATACAACTTCCAAGCGCGTTTCCTAAAGCAAGATTATAATGTTTTTTTTGTATAGATCTTATCCCAACAGTTAATTCTGGTAATGTAGTTCCAATTGATATCAAAGTTGCACCTAAAAAGCTTTGAGTAATACCAAAGTAAGATATAATATATATTGATTTTTCAATAGCAAAAGAAGCAGAAATTATTATGAGGGAGATTCCTATAATAAAATAACCTAATCCATTTATTGTTTCTTTTCTTGTTGGTATTTCTCCTTTAAATTCAAGAGATATTTCCTCTTTTAGAGTATAATATAAAAATAGTATAAATATTAGTAATAAAATTATTCCTTGTATAAATCCAAGATGTGTATTAAATAAAATTATAGGTATAATTATTATTGAGATTAATACAATTCTACTTAATTGTTTTATCTCCTTTTTATTAATTAAAATTTCCTTTGTAAATAGAGTCATTACTCCAATTGCTAAGGTTATATTAACAATATTTGCTCCAAAAATATTACCTACAGATATCCCTCCTGCATTTGATAATCCAGAGGTGATAGCAACAGATAATTCTGGGAGAGAAGTAGCAAAAGAAAGTAATAGAAAGCCGATTACTAAATCACTTAATTTTAGATATTTAGCTATTGTTGTTGCGCCATCAATAGTCCAATCAGAAGCTTTTGCCAAAATTAAAATTGAAATAAAAAGTAACACAATTGATATTAACATATTTTTGCCACCATTTTAAATAATTCATCAATTGTTAAATATTCTTCATTACCAGTTTTCATATTTTTTAATTTAAATTTATTATTCTTTAATTCTTCCTCTCCAATAAAAAGAACATAAGGTATTCCTACAGAATTTACAAAATTTAAATTTTTACTTATTCCTCTTTCCATTAAATCAATGTCTACTTTAATATTTTTTTCTCTTAGTTTTTGAGCTATTTTTAATGATTCTTCAAAAGTGTTTATAGGGATTATAAAAATATCTGTTGCATTCTTTTTTTCCTGTTTTTTCTTTAATTCATCGAATATTCTGCTTACTCCAAAAGATATGCCTACTGCAGGATATTCTTTATTTTCATTTGTGTATTCTTGAATCATTTTATCCCATCTTCCTCCTCCTGCAATCGATACTTTTACATCTGAATTTAATAAAATAATTTCAAAAATAGGTCCTGTATAATATCCAAGTCCTCTTGCTAATGAAGGAGAAATTTTAATATTTATATTTTTGGCATACTTTAAAATTTCTTTTAATTCTTCTGTTCCTTCTTTGGAAATTTTTTCTAATTCTTTTAATTTTTCTTCATTTGTTTTTGTTTCTAATTTTTCAATAAAATCTAATAGTTTATTTGAATTTGTTATTTCTTTTAATTCTTCTTCAACTCCTTTTCTTCCTATTTTATCTAGTTTATCTATACTAACTATTACTTTTTCAGGAGTTTTAATTTCAAAAAAATCAATTAAATCATTTAGTATCTTTCTATTATTTAATAAAATTTCATAATCTAATTTTAATTCTTTCATTATTTGATTTGACATTAATAATAATTCAGCTTCAGCTGTTTTATTTTTACATCCTATAATATCAACATCGCATTGTAGAAATTCCCTATATCTATTTTTTTCAACTGGACCGTCTCTCCAAATCGGTCCTATTTGGTATCTTTTAAATGGAAATTTTAAATCTCTTCTTGAAGCTATTATTCTAGCTAATGGAACTGTAAATTCATTTCTTAAAGCTAATTTTCTTTTACCTTGGTCTTCTAATGTAAATGTTTCTTTTAATAATTCACTTCCACCTGCGTATTTTGCAGCTAGAACATCAAATCTTTCTAATGCTGGTGTTTGTAAAGGTTGATATCCATAGATTTTGAAAACTTCTTTTATTTTATCTATTATTTCTTCTATTAAAATTTGGTCTTCAGGTAAAAAATCCCTTGTTCCTTTTGCATTTTCCAATTTCATGTTAAACACCTTTTGTTTAATATCTATCCAAAAACTTGTTTTTGAATATTTTATTAATATTTAAATCTTTTTTCATATTCTTTATGGTTAAACCATTCTAATATCACACTTATTATTTCAATTTCATTTGTTTTAATCGTGTATATTAATCTCCATCCATTAGGTAAATCATACTTCCATAAATTATTAATATTATATTTTTTGATATATTCTTTTGGCCATAGATATTTAGGTATTTTTATTCCTATATCTGGTTGTTTTTTTAAGTCATCTATTGCACGATTTATGAGTTTTAATAGTGATCCTTCTTCATTATTTTTATTTAATTTTTCATATGCTTTTTTAATTTTTTTATCTGCAAATGCAACTAATATTTTTTTCAATTAATCACCAATCTATTTTCTTTAATTTTTTTAATCCCTTCTGGATCCCAAGTCCAAATAATAGCGCCATCTTTATCAATTAATATTTTTCCAGAATATTCTAGATAATTCAATATTGTATTAAATGTTTGATACATTATTTCTTTTGGTAAAGATTCCAATAGTTCTTTTTTTGTTTTATATTTTTTAGCATTTTTTATGGATTCCTCCACCATTAAAACAGTGTCTAATCTAGGATAACGCAGTATTTCTTTTTTCCCAAAGATTTGTTTTATTATTGATTTCATATATTTCACCAATTATATCAATTGATACAATTGACCTTTAAAAAGCTTTTGTTATATCTCTCCTTTAAAATACTCTTTGAATTTCTGAGTTAAAAATATTTTTTTTGTTCTTCCTGATTTTTTTTGATTAATAAAACCTTTTTCGTCTAATTCCATAACATCTTGGTATATGCTTGCACCAAGTTTTTTGCATAAATCTGATTTTAATATTCCATCATTTTTTGCTATATACCCCAAAGTTTTTAATGAATGTGAATTTATTTCTGCTTCCTTAGCAAAGTTTTTTACTTCTCTTGCATATTCTGCTTTTAAAGACATTATATATTTTCCATTTTCTTCAAATATTTGAATTGCACTATCCCTTTCTTCATAAATTTTTTGTAATTTTTTAATTTCATTTGTTACAAAACCCACTGCTGCTATATTAAGTAATTTAGCTAATTCCATAGGATCTAAGGGTCTTGTAGACATAAATAATGCTGCTTCAATTATTTTTTCCTTTTCTAAGTTTTGCATTTTCTTTCACCACATCAGTTTCATCTTTTATATTATTAAAGTTAACGTAAATTATAATTTCCCCAAATAATTTTTCTTGTATTAAACTAATATCTTGTTTCTGTTGTAAATATAATAAAGGAAGTAGAGCAAAAACTTTTTCGTTTGGGGTTTTATCTTTTATTAAATGTGAAAATAAAACCATATTTTTTTCATCTTTTAAATTATTCATTCTTTCTTTTATTTCTTTTATTTGTTCATCTATTGTAATTTCTGGAAGGTTTATAATCATTTTTTTAGGTATCTCAATTTTTTTCTGTTTTTCAATTCTCTGCTGTTCTTCTTTAAATACTTCTTCAACTGCTTCTAGTAATTCATCTAATGAAATTCTTCTTTTTGGTGGGATTCTTGTTCTTAATTCCAACATAGGAATTTCTACTGGTCCTTCTTCATCAACAAAGGTTTCATCTACTTCTATTTGAACTTCTTCTTCAAAAATTAATGCCTTGCTTTTTAATCTCAATAAAATAGATGCAGCGAGAATTAAATTAGCTGGAATTTGTAATTCTAAAGTTTTCATTTCTTTTATCTGTTCTATATATTTTGATGTAATCGCGCCTATATCAATATCCCATGGTTCAAAATCTTCTTTAATCACTAAATCCATCAGCATTTCTCTCCATGAGGGATATGAGATTATTTTTTCTAAATCTAGTTTTTGCTGAGATTTATCCTTAATCATGAATTAGTTATGAGACAAGAGATTAAAAAATTAATGTTTAATCTGTTTGTATAATTACTGCAGTATTTTGTGGAGTAGTACTTGGGAATTTAGGTAAAGTTGGTTTTATAACTACTCCTGGATCACATCTGCCATCTTCACATGTTCTTATACATGCTTTTGGCATATAAGTACATGTTCCATGATCACATACAGCTTCTAAAACTCCAGCAGTACCTGAGCAAGTATCATTTAAAGAAGCACCCTCACTTATACATTCACCATAAACAAAAGAATTGTCTCCACCATCGCTATCATAGCATTCGATACAAGATGCGTTTATGCAAATTCCAGATTCACATTCATGTTCAATTGATTCACATTCATTTGTTGTATTACAGTAATATTCAATAATTATATCCCCTAAACATTCATCTTCTCCCCATGTGCTAAATCCTTCACATATCCCTTCTTCTCCATAATTAATTCCTTCGTCTGAATCAATACATGTAATTTCTTTACATTCTCCTAATACACATCTTTGTCCTTCTGGGCAGTCTATTGGTTCTTCATATATACATCTTGTTTCATTGCAATACGATTGTTTTAATTGTCCTAATGAGCATTTATCTGGTGAATTTAATCCAGTATAATCATAGCAATTTCCACATATACTAATGTTTTGAATTGGATCACTATCCATACATTCTGATGAACTTAAAGCACAATAACCTAATCCAATTAAGTTTTCTAAACAACCGTATGAACAATAATGAGTTTCATTTTGAATAACCCCCCCTTCACAATATTGTTCAATAACTGTATTTGAGTCTAAACAGATATCAGCATATATTTCTGAATCATATTCGGCAAAACTTGGTTCTATATAAGGATTTGAAAAACTTTCATCATGATCTTCGCATTCAGTATTTGGTATGCATCTTCCTTCTTCACACCCATATGGGCATTCAATAACTTCATTCCATGGATAATGATAAGTTCTAAATAAGATAGTTATTTCTTCACATGTAAATTCTTTTAATTCTCTATCATTTATACAGACATCAGCTAAACTTCTTGAACTTTCTTCTGTTCCAAATGTTATATGTCCTGCATTATAATAGTTATTTCCATCTGGATCATTACAAAAAGTATATGTTCTTAAAGAATCTAATAATTCATCATCTGAACATCCACAAACACCTGCAAAACATTTTGCTTCTGTTCCAGAAGGACAATTGCAGTTAGGATAATTAGTATATTCGCAAACAGAATCTTCACAATTCGCTTGTTTTATGTTTTCTTGCCAACAATAACCAAAAATACAATGTTCTTCTCCATAACACTCATCAAAACTATTTTCAGACCCACACGAACAAGTTCCTGGATAAGACATATTATTTAATTCATCATCATCATTACATACAGGAACACAAGTGTTAGTTGTTGGATCACATTCTGTTGATGAAGGACATTCAAAATTTCTTGTATCTGCTACTCCCCCAATTAAATTTGGGTTGCACCATGCTTCTTGAATTGTATCTTCACTTAAACATCTATCTGAATATGTTCTTCCATCTGTATCTGTTGCTGTTCCAAAGATATCTAAAACAATTGTTGTTCCTGAAGACATATCAAAATCAGTATCTGTACAATTAGCAGTTATTGCTTCATCTATACAATGATCTCCTGAACTTCCATCAATACAAGTTTCACATTCTAATGAGATACTTCTACATCCATCTGAAGTACAGATTTTTTCATTTAATTCTTCTGTTATTGCATTACACGTATCATATACATCTAAACCTGTAGTTAAATCAGTACAAAAAGATCCAATTCGTTTTTGGTTTTCTAACGAAATGGTTCCATCTAAATTATCCCAATCTATACAAACAGGACTTGTTCCTGAATCTTCAATACATTCTCCATCAGAACAAACGTAATCCATAGGACAAGTTTTTATTGAATATTCTTGGTTATCACCATCACATGTAGATTCATTAACTGAGTTTAGTATCCCTGTAATACATTCATCTGGATAAAAGTCAGTTCCTACTGGAGTATAAACAGAAACTGATGTTGCTCTTCTTACATCTCCGGATCCATATATTGCATCTGGATCATAACACCCAATACATTCATAACATTCTATTCCACAACCAGAACTTGAATCACAGAAATTATTATTTTCATCTATTTGTGTGTGTTCACACTGCATTGAAATATCATTTAAACAAAAATCATTATTTTTAATCCAATTCCAAAAAGAACTAGCAGAATCAGAACCTTCTTCTTTAAATCCATAATTAAAACCATATATAGAATTGAATTTGATATGATTATCATTTGAACCTATTAAATAAAATCCTCTATTCCCAATTTTTAAGTTATTGTTTAAAAATAAATTTTCATGGCTTGCTCTTATTTGAACTGCATATTCTGAACAGTTATTAATTTTATTATTTGTAATATTATTATCATCAGAATTTAAAATATTTATACCATAATATGTTTCATTTATTGTGTTATTATTTATTATATTAAAATAACTATTTTCAATGTTTATTGCCCCTTTTAAAAAATTATCATGAATATTTGAATAATTTGAATTTATACTTTGTATATTTGAATTGATAATTACACAATTTTTTATTTCTATATTATTTTCATTTATTTTAATCGCGTTTCTTCCATATTCATGTCCTTCGAATTCTAATTTATTATTATTGCAATTTAAAATTACATTTGATGAATTAATTAAAATACAATTATTTCCAAATAAATCATCTTCATCAAAATTAATATCTGCTGTTATTTCGTATGTTCCTGGTGCATTAATTATTTGACAATTAGTAATTGGGATAGAAAAACCAAAACCAATTAATAATATAAAAACAAATATATATTCTTTAAATTTCATATTTATCAACCCCTAATTATAAAGCAAGACTGCCCTCTATGTATTGTTGTTTTATCTTCATATTCTCCTGTTCCAGTATTATAACAATGGAAAAATCCATCTGAAGTTTCTGATAAAATTTCATTTATTGCTGTTGTGTTTTCACATGCAACACCAATTAAATGCCAACCCCCATTGTCTAATTCACTAAAACTTAATGGTTTATCATAAGTGTCTTGTGGTTCTCCATAGATTGTAAATATTCTTGGAATATCTGTATGAATTAAATAACCTCTTCCAGCTTCTATTTCTGTTGCTGTTTGCCAATTATTTATTGAATTATTGAAAATCCATACATCTAAACCTGGGAATAATGAAGCCGGCGAAGTACTAAATGGATCAATTGGTAAAGAGATAGTATTATATCCTGAATTTAATTTTACTATCCATGGATTACATTCTGATTCTTCAATAACTTGTATATTCGCAGTACAAAAACCATTTATTGTTCCATTTGTTATATTTCTAGCCATTATAAATTTTAATCCACTTGTGGTTATTGTTTCAGTATTAAAAATAGATGTTTCATTATCAAATCTAGGATTCATATAATAATCAGGCAAAGGCGCAATTGCTAAATTAGGTATCCATTCCATTTCAGGACAATTAATTATTTCTCCTGCGCGTTCACAAATTATATTAATATTAATATCCATCCCAGCAGTAACAGGTTCTGTTTCAGGAATTAGAGTACAATTAAATGGTTCTATTCCTGCTGTACAAGGATAATCACATAATCCGCTTGGATAAGACGTGTCGCATGTTGTTTCAGACCCCGTATTTAATATTCCATTGTCAAAAACGTCTTCATAATAACCCAAACTTGCGTTGTTGAAACAGGCTGTGTTGTTGGTGAGGGTGTTGTTGTTGGAACTAGAGTCGAGTAAGATGCCGTAGTTGCTGTTGTTGGTGGCAGTGTTGTTGATTAGGGTGTTGTTAAAGCAGTTGTATATAATTTTAATTCCATTTTCTTCATTATTATCAAAACTATTATTAATTAAAAGATTATGATCAGCAAGATTTTGAATAATAATACCATTTCCATTGTTTAAATTAGTATTTGATTTAAGCGTATTTAATGAACTTGTCCATAAAGATATCCCAAAATTAGCATTATATGATGCGGAATTGTTTAAGAGTAAATTATTAGAACTGAAATAAAGAAATATTCCTTCACCTGAATTAAAATTAACAGTATTATTTATAATATTATTATCAAAACTATTGCGAAGATAAATCCCACTTCCAGAATTGAAATTTGCTGTGTTTTTTATAATATGATTATTAGAACTTGAATCGACCCAAATCCCAGCAAGATTATTGAAATTTAATGTATTATTCATAAAAGTATTATTAAAACTAGAAACTTGTATCCCTACATAAAAGTATCCTATTTGTGTGTTATATATATTACTAGAATTAAAACCATTTATGCTAATTCCATATCCAGTATCTTCTCCAAATATACTATGTCCCCTTCCATTTAATTCAATATCATTTGCTTGAATATCAATACATGCATCATGTGAAGAAAGTCCTACTGCAGCAGTTATATCTCCACATAATTCATAATATCCCGGTTCTGTTATATTTGTACAATTAGAAATGCAGGGATGTTCATAAGGAATAAACGTTGCATTAACACAAGCCCATTTATCTGTGAGTGAGATGTGGTGATGTGTTTTACATACAGATATATTTATCATATCTCCATTTGGTGCTGTATAAATATAATGTTCCAATGGGAAAACACCAAAGTATTCTATCAAACTTCCTGTTGTTGCATTATGTAACTCAAATGCTGCACCATGAATAAATGGTTCTGGCGTATGTATCATTGGGAAAATATCAACTAATTGTATATAATAATCTTCAATACTTATATTATCTCCAACATAAAGTAGAGTTGTATTTAAGCCGAAATCTTCGCATTCTTCACAGCATGGCTCAGCAGGCCCTATTTCTGCATTTATTTCATTAACAGTAATTGTAATATCCCCAAATTCTCGGCTGTCTTCTTCGTGTGCTGTCCATGTTGTTGTGCTATCTGTGCTTAACTGTTTTATCTTCAAAATAGTTGATTTATTTGTTATAGGGCAGTATTCACATACATCACTTACATTTCCTAAATTAATACCAATTTCTTCTAATGTGATATTATATCTAGCACTACCTGGCCATACTGAATAAGTTTCTCCTTCATTAAGTTCTATTTCTTCTGTCATTGGTCCTGCTATTATTTCTAAAGTTGCTGATTTGCTTCTTATTGTGCATGGACTTTCAGAAGGTTCATCTTCTGGAATTATTGGTTCAATATTTGGTTCTAAAGTTACTACTTCTTCAGGTATTTCAAATTCATATTTAGTATTAGAGAATAAACATTGAGTTCCTCTTAATGATATAAATTCATCTTCAACCTCAAGATTTAAATCATGAAGTGGATCTGATGAAGGTAAGAAATCAAAAACAGTATATTGTGCAGTGATACTGTCATCAAATATATTAATTTGAAATTGCCAATCCCCATCTCCATTATAACCTGTAAATGAAAAACCACCATAGTGTTCAATAGAAGAAACAGGTCCAATTTCTTCAAAATATTTACATTGAACCACTTGATTTTCATAATACCTTCCTGGAAAAACAGAAAGTGATCCAAAATTTATTCCAGCTTTATTATAATCAAAATTTATTGTACCAAAGATTCCATCGCTTTCTTCATCTACACAATCATCAATTTCATTATAAACCCAGACGTCTCCAAAATCCAAGGTGCTTGTTGTTGTGCCTGTTATTGTTCCATTTTTTAAAGCAACAAATATTTCAGGTCCGCTATGTTCAGTACTTAATATGCTTTCAAATTCTCCTTCTTCAGTTGTTATATGGACCCACATTTGATCTTCTCTTGAAGGGTTTAATATTGCGCCTGTTCTACATTCTTCTAAATCAGCATCATCAAATTCAAATGTTAATTTTGTTGTGTTCACACTTGGGAAACCAGGAAAACTGAATTCAAATGCTGCTGGGTTTTCAATAATATTAAAAGTATCTCCTTGTTCTAAATCAAAAGAATTATCATTATACAAAATAATTTCTCTTAAAGAATCAGATGTTAAACTTGAATCTCCTTCTTTGTTTTTCCATGCTAATTTAATATACCAATCTTCGTTTTCATCATCATCAACAGAATCACCATCTTCTAAGACTAAAACATCGGATAAAATAGCAATTTCAGCCCATTTTAAAGATGGAGTAAGACCTGAAGCTGTTTGATATACATGTACTCTAATTTCATCAGCTGGTCCCATACCAACTGTTTCACCAGGGTTTATTGAAGTCTGTTCAATATATGTTCCATTAGAATAATATAAAGATACAATTGCTGGATGAATGGAATCTGGGCCAGTTCCTACTGAAATATCATCTAATTGTAGATAATATTCAGATCCGTATAACAATCTTTCTCCAAATGAAATTACACCATAAGCTGCTTCTTTTGCTAAAGTTATTTCTCCACCAAATTCTCTATAATTTTCATTAGCTTGTGAACCTCCTTCAGCTGGTGGCTGCATATCTAATAAAATCCAGTTGTCCCCTAAAAATTGTATTTGTGGTCTTTCCATAATTGTTTCTTCTGAAGGTTCTCCTGTTCCAGTTCTTACACAATATGACCAGTCATCTGTTCCATTATCATCTTGGCAAACAGGAATTCCTATTTTTTCTTCTGTTCCTTCTTGAATAAATTTAATTGAATAAGTAGTAGAACGTATATCTAAATAAGGAGGCCCATCTGTTTCATACATGCTTTGTCCTTTTATCCAAATATTTTGTTTTTCAGTAAAATCATCACTTCCTATTGAAAATGAATAATCAAAAAGACCATCTATTTCTTCACTTCCATATCTTCTCATTAAATTAGGACCTTCGCATTCCCCAATCCCATTTGTAAATGGGCTATAATTTAAGTCAGTATCCAATCTGCATGTTAATTTATCGCTATCTCTATCTGCCCAGTCATTATCAATTAAATCATAAATCAAAAGGCCTGTTAGATTAGTGTCTGTTGGAGTTATTGAAGAACAGGGAGTTGCAGTTAAACAAATAGAACTTGGATTAGAAATATTACATATTAATTCTGAAGAGGGAGGAAATAAAACACTTCCAGAAGTTCCAGAATGAAGGATATCCATTGCATTATAACAAGATAATAAATTATCATGAAATTTAGCAGTTGCTCCTAAAGGTATATAAATTCCATAAAGAGTATTATGTGTTGCAGTTGTATTATAAAAAAAATTATTATTTCCTTCTATTTTAAATCCGATTGTATTATTATTTGCTGTTTCATTTTTAAACATGTTTCCTCTTGAATTTTTAATTATATATCCAATATCGTTTTCTTCAACAAAATTATAATTCAAATTATTAGATGCATATAAAGTACTTGTTAGATATGGGTTTTGAATAAATATTGCATTTTCTGTATTTTTAATATAATTCTTTGTTATATTATTTTTTTCTGCTTCAAATAAAGTAATTCCTGTGCCAATTCCATCAATTGAATTATTAATAAAACTAGAATTTTTTACAAAATTTACATTTAAACCCATTGAATTATTTATTAAAATATTATCTTTTATTGTATGATTATTTCCATCACCAGAAGAACCATTTCCATAAAAAGAAATCCCATATCTGTTTTTTAAAGCAATATTATTTTTAATTAATATATTAGAACTTCCATCAATACCTATACCTGAAAATCTATTATTTAACAAATAATTATTGAAAAGAGTAATATTTTCATTGTTTAATTTACTAGGGGTTTCTATTTTTATTCCATGGACAAAATTTGATATATCACAATTTTGAATTAATATATTTCTTAATGGTTGAACAGTGCTTGAAGAGATTTCACTTCCACCTGAAAGATTATTTTTTATTAAAATACCAATTCTATGATCAGAAGTTAGTAATGTTGGGGGGGTTACGTTTGAAGTTATACTAAATTGTTTACAATCTAATGTTACATTATTCGACTTAATAAAAATACAAATATCTGAAGAATATGAAGAAGAATGTACAATATCATTTCCTAATTCATAATTTCCTGGGGTTGTTATATTCATACAGTCACTAATAAGAATTGCTGTTGAAGGTCGTTCTCTTGCGCAAATGTTATTAATCCTCAATTCTTTATTATTTTTTAAATTTTCTTCATTTACTAAAACCCAGTAAGATGCGCCTGGTTCTAAAACATCCACATTTTGATATTTTCTATTTGCATCTAAAATATATGGGCCTGAATTTATTTGTTGTTTAATTAAATCTGTTTTTTGAATAGAATAAGGACCAGGTATTAAATACCAGCCAGCGCCATTATTTAATTCAAAAACATAATCTTCATTTTCACATGTTTTACATAAAGAAATTTCAAATTCTTCATTTGATTTAACAATATATCCTTTATTATCTTCCACTTGTTTAGTAATTTGATATTCATTTTTTTCATTTGAGTACTCATAAAAAGTTGCCTTTGCTAATATTTCTTTTTCAATTTCATCTGTTAATTCTGTTCCTTGTGGAAATGAAATAAAATTATCTCCTTTTTTTATTGAAATAATAAAAGAAGAATATCCTTCTGAACATTTATTCTCATTAGGTTTTGTGATTGTAGTTGGTTTTGAAATAGTATTAGAATCTATAATTGAATCTTGAGTTTTTATATTATTTGAAGAGATATCGGTATTTGATATTTTTTCATTGCTAACGGAATTCACTAAAAGATTTTTTTTATCAATTTGTCCTGCAAAAACAATAGATAAACAGAGCACAAACAAGATTAAACTAAATATTAGTAATTTTTTTATAAATTTCATAATTAATTTATATAATAAATATATATATTCTTTTGGTTTTTATTTTATTCAATATAGCGAACAAATTCGATGATTTTTGTTTAGTATATCGAACATTTTTATAATCTCAGCAAAATTTATGTCTATAATGTTAAATTGGTCGGAAATGCGACTAGTAATCAAATAAAGTATCTTGTTTTGGGCGCTTTGTTTTTTCTTTATTTAATTCTTCTCTAAATTCTATTTTACCAAAAACACCATCATAGCCTGGAATGACTGTTAAATTTTCATTTTGCGCTCTCCAAATTGCCTCTGAAATGTTTGAATTATCAGCTAAATCTAAATTTTCTTTTGAAGCAGTTAAAACTTTAAATTCAGTTCCAAAATATTTTACTAATTTGAAATATTCATCTTCAACTGCTTTAGTATTTTCTCCTTTGTTTAATACTTTAGCAATTATTTGTTTTAATGGAACTAAATGCTGAAAAGGAACAGCAGTTGATGGTTTTTTTCCAAGTTCTCTATCTGCTAAATCATCTACTCTGTGTAATACTCCCAATGTTAAAGGTTTTCTACAAACAGGACAAATATTATTATACTTCTTGCTTTCTGAGGGATTTAGAATAATATTACAAAGTCTGTGACCGTCAATATGGTATTTACCTTCTTCTGGATAAAATTCATATGTTTTGATAAGTCTATTTTTTTCATTTTTAGTTCTTAAAGCTTGTAAAATGTTTTTATATGATAAATTTTCTAATTCTAATAAGTTTAATTCTCTGCCTAATTTTTCAGGAGAATGACAATCTGAGTTTGATATTAAATTATATTTATCTAAAGCAGAAATTCTCCAAAGCATAGGTGGATCTGCACTTAAACCTGTTTCTAAAGCATGAATGTGTTTTGCT
>JBAZFO010000015.1:28482-29556 GCA_041653315.1 Candidatus Micrarchaeia archaeon
TGTCTGGTCTTCATAACAATCTTCTATTGAATCAAATCCTCCTTTAGAACCAAAAACTCCGAACCACGGCGTAAAACAATGCCCAGGGATGACTTCATTATCTTTTGAAATATTCATTATTGTTTCAACTAATTCAGGAGAACTGATTTTTAAAATTGGTCTTCCATCTGCTTTTAAATCGCATTTTTTTCCAAGCGCATCTATTATTTGTTCAACTACTTCTAAAGAAGGAGCATATAAAATATGATGAATTTTTTTACATTTTCCGTTTTTATAATAAATAGTAGAAACTTCATTTTGTAATACAAATTTAGTATTTTTATAAGAATAAATTCCATTTTCAGATTTTTCTTTAAATTTTTCTTTTAATTCCTTAAACCATAAAGGATGGCAAAAATCACCAGTTCCTAAAATATCAATTCCTTTATATTTTGCCCATTCGGAAAAACTATCTAAATCACTTCTTGGTGAAGTAGCCATAGCATATTTTGAATGTACATGTAAGTCAGCTAAATATTCCATATAAGAAATAAGAAAAGAAATAATAAAAGGCTATTCATATAGTTATTGTATTTTAAACTTAGTGGTATTTAATATATTTATGGATTTAATTTCAAATGAAAAAATAATAACTACGATCCAAGAATCTCCAATCACACCTAAAGTAGAATTAATAATAAATACAAATTCAAAAATTTTAAAACCCGTAATTTTATCAGATCCCGAACTTATTCAAACTCTTTATACTTTTATTAAAAGATTTCCCTTAGATTATCCAGATTATGAATTATGGTTAGAAAAATGTAAAAGAGAATTAGAATTAGGGTATAAACAAGGAGCATATATTACAAATTCTGAAGGTGTTATTTTAGGTTCTTTGATATTTCAAAAACATAAACAAGATTCTTCAATATTAGAACTTAAAAATTTAAGAGTTCATCCAGTATTTGAAGGAAATAAAATAGGAACAAAATTAATACAAACAGTTGAAGAATTTGCAAAAGAACAAGGATTCAAAAGAATTCAAGGAGATGCGCATTCTAGTAATCCAGTTATAGATTTTATGATAAAAAT